>CAZFEY010000020.1:0-5762 GCA_964518135.1 uncultured Candidatus Saccharibacteria bacterium | reverse complement strand
GAAGCCGAAGAAATCAAAAAGAAATTCGTGGAAGCAGGAGCTACCGTAGAATTAAAGTAGATTATTAAATAAGAGATAGATCAGCAAATCCAACCCTTAAAGGTTGGCTTTGTATATAGTCTGCCCATTGAGAAGATATATGGTTAGACCATCTGGTGCAACGGCAATATCTTTAAGATTATTGAATTTATCGCTTTGTAATTGTTTTATAATCTTTCCATTTTTCTCGATAATAATCACTCTGTTTTGGGATGGTTCTAAGATATAAAGATATGGCGTAAAAGCACTAGTAGTAATTTTAGAGAGTGTTTTTGGCCAAGGGAAGAAATCAAGAGAAATATCTTCTTGGTGTTGTCCGTTGTAGTATCTCGAAATAGTATTATTGTCTCTCAAAATCCATATAGATCCATCAATTGCCATAGACCGTCCGTCGGTGGCTTTTTTTGTGTTCGAATTTAACCATAACGATTCTTTGTTTTCGTCCTTCTGGTATTTGATAATTTCTCCAGAATCTTTACTTAATAAGTAAATACTATTTTGGTAAAAAGCGAATACGGTTGGTTCTGCGTCTGGTAGGGAAGTTGTGATTGTAAGATAATCTTTGAATGAATTGTCCTGAAAGGAAACTATTTTGTTTGGTTTAAGAAAAAACAATATTGTATTTCCGGCAGTCGTAGCTAGGCTGGGTTTTTCGTTTTCGGCGGAATCTATATTATAAACATCTCGGACGCTATTTGCCGTATTGAACTTATAGACCTTATTGGAAAGAATAGTGAATAAAAAGATATTGTCGTTGCTATAGATAATTTTTTGAGGGATAAATTCTTTCTGATCGATTTCAAAGATAGTGACTGGATTTTCTATATTTTCAAATTTATCTATTTCTTTTAAACTGCTCTCTATCTGATTTTTTATATCAAGAGATTCTTTAATGGGTCTTGGTTCACTGGTAAGCAATAATATCGATCCCAACGCTTCCTTGAATAATTCCCTAGCTTTTGCTTCGTTGTTTGATTCAAAGAATTTTTCTGCATCGAGAATCTTTTCTTTTGCCGATACGATTATTCCTATTTTTGATTCAAAATCTTTTCGTGTTCTTTGTTGAAATGTTAGGAATCCTATTCCAAGCAATATGGCAAATATTATTACCAGCACAACGTTATTTTTCAGAGCGTTAGAGTAATTAAATTGTGTGATTAATTTTTTAGCAATTACTTTTTTTGTCTTTTTTTTGTCTTCGCGCCGTCTGGGCTTAACAGACTTTCTTTTGCTAATCAGGATTTTCTTGTATAAAGAGGTGGCCAAGTTTGCGATAGGAGCAAACACTTCTTTTAGGGAAAAATGTTCCAACTCCTTGTTAAAGGTCATAATACTTGGTTTTTGTAATATTTCTTTCTCTGTATCTATTAAAAGCATAATCCCGGATATTTCAGATAATATTTTTTCCTGTGGCTTTGTAATATTTTTTATCTTACTTTCGTCAAACGCCCTGACGACAGCTAATTTATTTAACAACCCTTCTTTTTTAAAGAAATCAAAAATTTCTTTTGTAAAAACCAATATCTTATCTCCTGACAAAAGCTGGCTAGAAATAGTATTAGTAAAAACCTTTAGGGGATAAGGTTCAATATCATGCATATCTAAATTTTTTCCTATGTCTATTATTTCGCCGTTTCTCAAAAGGATCACCTTGACCGTTCCAACTTTCGTGTAATTCAAAGCAAAACCGTTTTTGGGTATTAACTTTCTGGGATCTCTAGGCTTTAGATAGATTACTGCAAAATTAAGGTTTCCTAGCCAGCTTATATTGTCCTTTGATAATTCTTCCGCTAAAAATTCATTAGTTCTTTTCAAAGAATTCTCAATTGCTTTTTCTGGCGAGTGTATAGAGGTTGCGTAAAATCTATCTTTTATAGTTTGAGCAATATTGTTAAGAAGATTTGTGTTTTTAGGCAGAAGATTACGGATTTCTCCGGCCATATACAGACTTCCAAATCTTTTTTCGTGTATATTTTTTGGCTCAAAACAAAAAGTATCGAGTGCAAGATCGACTGATCCGCCAGCTGACGGATTTTTCGGTGGGGGATTAAAGTGAAGTTCAAAGATATTCATTTGAGTAAGCCAGTTGTGCTTAATAAGCTTGTAAGCTTAAGAGCTAATTATTTCATTATAGAATTTTTATGGTTTTCAGACAATTTTTTCAGTGAAGCTGAAAAAACAGCGCAGCGATTATTCTTTTCCTATTTTGTCAAAAGCCCCAAAATTTAGTAATTTAGAAGTGGATGCGCGCATAGCTCAGTGGTAGAGCGCTTCGTTCACATCGAAGAGGCCCGTGGTTCGAATCTACGTGCGCGCACAAGGTTAAAAGGGCGAAGAGGTTGTAGGCCCTACCCCGTAGCTAATGGACAAAGCGAGCTATGCTTTGAAGTTCAATTCCTCAGTGCCCATAATCTGATTGCCTTTTTGTTTGGAGTTGTTATTATTAATGTATTAAATATTAAGTATAAAATATATGGAAATTAATAATCTGTCTGCGGGAAAGAACCCGCCAAAAGAAATAAACGTTTTCATCGAAATTCCACAGGGATCATCTGTGAAATATGAACTAGATAAGGATTCTGGAGTATTGAAAGTTGATCGTTTCCTGCATACTTCAATGGTGTTTCCATTTAACTATGGCTTCGTTCCTCAATCACACGCGAAAGACGGAGATCCGGTGGATATAGTTTTGATTTCTTCTATGGCGATAATGCCGGGTTCTACGGTTGAGTCTCGTCCCATTGGAATGCTTCAAATGGAGGACGAAGCAGGCTTGGATAATAAAATTATCGCGGTTCCAATAGAAAAAATTGATCCTTTTTATGGGAAACTTCAGGACGTTTCAGATATGGACGAACCAACGCGCCAAAAAATCAAGCATTTTTTTGAAAGATATAAAGAACTGGAGCCGAGAAAATGGGTAAAGCTGAAAGATTTCTTAAGCAGAGAGGAAGCTGAAAAAGAGATAAAAGAATCTCTTTAATGGAAAAGACGAGGGCAGATATTTTTGTTGCCGGTCGAGTACAGGGCGTCGCTTTTCGTCATAGCGCGAGAATTAAAGCAAAAAAACTCGGTATCACCGGATGGATAAAAAATCTGAACGATGGTAGGGTAGAAGCGATCTTAGAGGGAGAAAAAAGCGCGGTAGAAAAAATGATCCAGTGGATGAAAAGAGGTCCTATTTTAGCAAACGTAGATGAGGTTGAGGTTATTTTTGAAGACTATAAAGGAGAATTCCAAAGGTTTGATTAAAAACTATTTACTAATTATTACTCACTAATATATGAAATTAGGATCTAAAATTGGTGGTTTCTTTGGATATATTGGGGTTTTGATTTCTGGTCTTTTTAAAAAGCTTTTTTCTTTGCTTGAATTATTTTTATTTATAAGACTAACCCTGAAACTAGTTAGCGCTAATCCGCAGTCGCCAGTGGTCGTTTGGATTTACGAATGGAGTGATAAATTAGTATCTCCTTTCGATTCAATTTTTGCAGATATACTGCTTCCTAGCGGATATTTTTTGGAAATGGCGACAATCGCTGCAATAGTAGGATATGCAATTTTATTCTTTGTTATTATGAAGTTATTTAAATTATTCTAGTAACTTATTCTAGGCCTAACGCAAACCGAGCACCCAATTTGGGTGCTCGGTTGATTTATAATCGAATTTAACTTTTATATCTCTTCGCCATCTCCAGCAATATTCTCATCATCACCTTCACCATCCATTTCTTCGCCACCATCTTCCACGTCATCGTCGTCTGTATCATCTTCAAATTCTGCGGTGAAAGAATTCAATAATTCTTCTTTTGACATATCGTTTTAAGGTTATATCTTGCTAATACGACCTTTTAATTTATTTTCGAACGTAGCGAGAAAACATTTATAAAATATTTTAGCGTCAAAAGTCATTATAAAGAACCAAATAAGGCTGTCAACCCCATTAGAAGTCTATTTCCACAGGACATTTTTGTCGGCGCATGCAGGCTTTCATTTTTTGACAAATTCAAGATTAATCGTCAATATGAAATTTCTTAAAAATTTCATACCTAAGACTTATAACGGGGCAAGTTTCATATATTTAATTTAGGCTGTATTTATCGTATAATAATGATAACCAAAGTCTTATCAATTAGGATTACATAAAATTATGCAAAGAGATATTTTAAGCTTCTGGCTGGTATGGCATTTTTTCGAAGCGCCAAAGGAAATAATACAAGCATGGAAGAATTTTTTATTATTTAATCTGCATTATTTTTCCATACCTACTCTTTTGAGGACATTCTTTTCTTATTGGCATAAGTATAGTTGGTCGTATGGCAGGGGTTTTGACTTAAAGGTTTGGGTAGAAGTTGCTCTATCTAATATTATATCGCGCGTCATCGGTGCTATTGTAAGGAGTATACTAATCGCTTTAGGTCTCTTATCTGAATTATCTATATTTCTAGCTGGATTTATTGTTTTATTAACTTGGTTATTATTACCATTTTTATTTATAGCAGGTATTATTCTCGGACTTAATCTGATTATATAACCACTAGAATCTATTATTTTATGTTCGTATTCGATCTCAAAAGAGCAGATATTTTCAAAAGAGTGAATTGGTCCAAGTGGCCGATTTTTCAATGGGCCAAATCCATAAAACAATTATTTTTTGTTTTGTGTGTAATTTTTCTTTTATTGGGATTATATGAATTTTTGGTTACTTATTCTACCGAATCGAGTAATTTTGGCTTTGGATTGATTTTTTTCACTTTGGTCGTTGCCTTTTGGTATATCGAGATATTCTGGCATAATTTAAAACATTCCTCTGATGTAAAAGATATTTTGAAAAAAGGCGAAGAAAATATGGCATCTGTTTTAGATTTTGAGACGGCTAGAATTGCTTCCGAAGCAATTAGATCCGCCAGATCTAGGAGATTAAAAAACCTAAGTGCTGCTGTTTATATGGAGCGTGCCATAACGATAAATCCAGACTTAGCCATTGTCTTTGCGAGAATAATGATAGACTTAGATACAATACGGAAGTCTTTGATTGAAGAGATCAATCGTCAAGAAAAAGGAAAATTTGAATGGAGCTTTACGGATGATTTTCAAAATTTATTTATTGATGCGCTGAAATCTGCCACAGAAAGAAAAAACAATCTTATCCGCACGAGCGATATCTTGGGCGTATTTGTCAGTAGAGACGTCTTTAGAAAGCCTCTTATAGATGCAAGCTTGAAGCCCAAAGATGTTAAAAACTTGCTTTTCTGGTTGGATAATTTTCGAAAGGAGCAAGAAGAGAAAAAGAAGTTTTGGACAATGAAGAATCTTTTAAAAACAGGATCTATAGCTAAAGATTGGGCAGCTGGCTATACGGTATTGTTGGATCAGTTTTCCGTTGATGTCACTAACGCAATGAGAAAGCAGGGATTTCGCGAGATTTTTGCACACAGAAGCGAAGTAGAAACAATGGAAGCGATTTTGGCCAGAAGGGAGCGTAATAATGCCTTGATAATAGGGGAATCAGGTAGTTCCAGAAGGAGTATGATTCAGTCTTTAGCTAATAGATCTGCCATGGGAGAATGTGCCGGAGATTTAAATTATAGAAGAGTTGTTCTTTTGGATATCCCGAGAATTCTAGCCTCTAATAGCAATATCAAAGAATCCGAAATCATATTAGATAAAATTTTTCAAGAAGTTGTTTTTGCAGAAAATATAATTTTGGTAATAGACAATTT
>CAZFEY010000019.1:7320-13960 GCA_964518135.1 uncultured Candidatus Saccharibacteria bacterium | reverse complement strand
CAACTATCGTTATCTGATTAATGGGCCATTCGGGCGCTGCTTTTTCAATAATTTTGTCAATCTTTCCCAAGTACTTTACCACTCCGGCCACTAACTGCCATACAAAACCCTTATCTTCAAGACCAGGACCAAATTCCTCAAGATTTCTTTCAACAATTTCTTTTAGTTTCTCGGGTTTTTTACCGAAAAAATCCCACTCATACAAGGACTGCATCACTATAGATCGCGACAAGTGCCTTGAAGCCATAATTATTTAAAAAACAAGGATGATTATTATTTCTTAGACAATGACTCCATTGTCATTGGTTTTGTTGCGCTCTCTGTTTTTTCTTGCTCCTTCACCTCTTTTTCTCTTTTCTTTCTCTCTTTCTTATCAAGCTTTTCCAAAACATTTATCACTTCTTCGCCCTTATAATATCCGCAGTTCCAGCAAATCACATGCGAAAGCTTTTCTTTCCCGCATTTTTTACACAAAGTCAAAGCCGGCTTTTTTAAAAAAAGGTGCATCCTTCGCTTGTTCCTTCTTGATTTTGTATGTCTTTGTTTTGGAACAGCCATGATTGCATTACCGCGATTTTATTTATAAGAACAGGATAGCAAATAATCTGAAAAAGGGCAAGGTGACTATAAAAACAATCCCGCGGCTTTCACCGCGGGAGAAATAAGGCTTATTTGAATAAATATGCTTATTATATTCTTGTTTCCAATGTCTCTATTCTTGATTTCAAAGAATCATTTTCGGCTTTCAGTTCTTGTATCGCCTTTATTAATTTCCAGTTATTAACCTGTAATACCGTAAGATATCCATCCTCCCCAACACTTACTAACTCTGGCATAATTTCCTGAACTTCTTGCGCAATAACCCCAGTAGTCTTTTCTCCAGACGATTTTACTATAAAATCTCTGATTTTTAAACCCATCATTTTCCCCAATACCGACCCTGTACTCGTAATGCCCGTCTTCAATCTCGCATCAGAAGAACAAGTAATATTTAATGTACCGGCCTCGGGATTAAGCAGGCACGAACCGTCAGAATCTTGCAATCTAACGATATCCCCATCTATAGCGGTATTGGCTATATGAAGCTTTGTGCTTGGCGCCCCAGCACCAATTCCAACATTTCCTCCGTTAGGGTTGAGTAAAAGATTATATCCCGTCGAGCCAAATCCGGTCTCGTTACCACCTGCCATTACTTGTATAACCGAGTTATTTGATCCAGAAACATTATAAAATTTTGTCCAAACATCAGAACTATTTATTGCAAAAGGAACTTGAAATGCATTCGGACCCGGACCACTTAAAGGAGTACGAACGGCCAATCTTGCAATCAATTCATTGTCCGTTACGCCTCCTGTTCCTACACCCAAGCTCCCCGACACAAAAACATTGATAGGATTCCCTGACCATTGCCAATATCCAAATGTAGTTCCGCTCGGCATCGATACTCCGATTTTACCGGAAGCTGCGTCCCATCCAATACCATAAACGGTTTTCCCTTGCCAGTTCTGTAAGGCATATTGAAGCTCACCGACGCCAACTACGATACTTGGACTGAGGGGCGACTGAACGTATAAGTTTTGTTCTCCGACTATCGATCCGCCAGAAACTACCAATCTTTTGTCTGTATAATCTCCGAAATAATTATTTTCTTCATATGGCGCTTCTCCAATACCAACATTACCATTCCAAGCGACTATGAAATCGGTATTGCCAACCTGAAGAGAACGGGTACCAACCGCGAATGGTCCTCCTGTCTCCGTACTAACACTAAGTAAAGCCGTAGGCGATATATCGCCTATTCCAACCTTATTGCCAGCACTATATAAAAAACTATTCGCCACCCAATCTGTACCATTATGTCTAAGAGTTTGATTAGCTGTTCCCGATGGCAATCCACCACCACCAGAAGGGTTCTGCCACGAAGCTAATCCATTCGAGTCAGACGTTAAAACTTTTCCGACGCCAGGGATACCTCCAGTAATCTTTATCTGTCCGGCGATTTCAAGATTATTCCCCGAAGCAAAATAAGAAGGAGCTGCCCCGATACCCATATTCCCATCATCTAAGAATAAAGTGTCCTCGTTGCTATTATTAACAACCAAAATATTGTCTTGCCCGATTCTAAAATACGTCGGGAACCCTCCTCCTCCATTGCGTATCAAAACTAAAGCAGAGTCTGGATTCGCCCCCGGCCCTAATGCGTGAACGGTTAATCTTCCTCCTGCATTTGCTATGCCAACGCCGACACCAGTACCATTATTCTGAAGGATGTTATTTGCCACCCAGCCCGTACCATCATGCCTAAGAGTATCGCTGGCCTGCCCAGGTGGCAAAGACGTTGACGACGGTGTCTGCCAGGAAGCCAATCCTGAAGCATCTGTTGTGGTTAAAACTTTTCCGACGCCAGGGATACCTCCAGTAATCTTTATCTGTCCGGCGATTTCAAGTTTTGCACCAGGATTAGACGTGCCTATCCCGACATTACCATTATCATCAATTGTTACTCTTGTATTATGAATCCCGCCAGACGTAGTACCAAATAAAAGTTCTGACCTACCAGATCCCAAACGCCTACTTGTAATGCTACTATATTGATCACCTATCTCGGCTGATAGTTTATTTCTCATCCTGATCTGTAAATCATTGCCAGTACCCCTACTATCTAAATTCAAAATGGCGCCTGAGTCTGGGTTTAACGTTCCGATACCGACATTCCCACTTTGTACAATCAAACCATTGCTCGCTCCTCCGGTATTAAGAATCAAACCACCCATCTTAGATTGACCTACATTGCCGACATTTAAAGGAGCTGCGACGTTTCCATCTGGTGGAGATAGGCTTGGTTCTTGCCAAGCAGCGTATATAAACGAAGATATAGAGAAAACAAAAACGATTATTATTATCAACAACGAAAACCAATGATTTTTTGTTTTACGTAGCATAAGTTTTTTTATTATTAATAGTAATTTTATTATATTTTCTCTTAATTATAATTATTTGTCAAAACAAAAGACATAGCCACTTTCTAAGTAGCTATGTTCTAAATCCAATAATCTAACGTGAATCGGAATTTACTTCTTCGTGCAATAAGCATATACTTCTACTTGTTTACCACCAACCGGATCGTCTTCCCATTCAATCTCGCAAGTATAATCATCATTGGACGGTCTAACAATAAAGGCTTCGTTGTCTTCGTTGCTTTCATTGCCAGTATGTATTAGACCTCCTGAACACGCAATTCTTCTATAAGTATCATCAGGGCAACCAGCAAGGAGTATTCCCCCGGGCGTCGTGGTTGCCATTACTTTCTCTACTATTATAAAATCATTGCTTGGCCAAGTGCCACGACAAGAACCTGCAATACAAAGCTCTGTAGCATTTGCTCTTCCTGCAACATCTAATTTATAGCCTGGCGTTGCTGTCCCAATGCCAATCCTATTCGATTGCATTGCCAAATAATTAGTGGTCGGATAATATGTCCATACATCCTTGCCGTTCGCCCAATCGTACATTCCAACAGCGCTATCTGATGGTCTACCGAAAAAACCTATATTAGCAGAGTTTTGTCCGAACATCATGGTTCTTTCGGCGCTAGTAGCATTAAGGCGAATATTTCCAATGATTTCTAATTTCTCACCAGGACTTGTTGTTCCAATGCCAATATTGCCATTATTGGCGATCCACAATCGAAAAACATTATCTGTTGTATCCTGAATGGCAAAGGCGTTGGCTCCCGCTCCAAGTGCCCAAGCATGTGCTGGACCCCATAAACCAATCTGCGGAAAAGAAGATTGAATGGTTAATTTATTCGTTGGAACAAGCGTGCCTATGCCAACATTTCCAGAATTAGAGTTATAAATATTATTACCACTTGCTGTCCACTGACTAGCACCACCACACGAACCACCGCAAGTGATATTACCAGTAGCATGGATATTACCAGAAACATAGAGCTTTTGAGTTGGCGTTGCTGTCCCAATGCCAACATTACCAGTAATATCTTTTATAACAAAATCCGTTTCTCCTCCAACTCCCAATAAATCAAAATAGACATCATTTGAGTTCGCGGGCATTTTTATATCAAAGACCTTATCGTATCCCACATTAGCTAACCTTAAAGCAATTTCTTTATTATTCGTATCTAATCTTCTAATTTCCAATCTTGCAGGATTGATACCGGTTCCAGTGCCAGCAATTCGTAAGATTGGTCCAATTGCAAGTGTGGTTTTGGCATCTATTTTAACGACAGATTCATACGCAAGAGGAGTAGATAATACGTGTAATGACGTTTCAGGATCCGTCGTCCCGATGCCGACGTTACCGTTCTTTAAAGTAAGAATATCTGTATCATCATTATTGATTACCATGGCGCCATCTGTACCGACTTTAAAGATTGTTACAGGCGCCCACACATTGGTACCCCTGAGTTCTAAAATATTATCTCCGCCGCCCCATATTGTCAGTTTTGGGAATGTCGGATGAGACTCTCCCGGTCCAATCGAAACGCCCATTCCGGTATCTACGATCTGGGAATTACCAATAATAGTGCCTTCGTTATTTACGAATTTAGTTACACGAAAATTTGTCCCGCTTCCGCCAATACCTCCAGATGGTGTTTGCCAGATCATACCACTCCCCGTTCGCGTAAGAACTTGTTTATCAGAACCAGCACTACCTGCGATTCTTATAACACCACTGGCTGGAATATTGATATCGCCATTTACGTCTAATCTATATCCAGGACTTGTTGTTCCAATGCCGACGTTGCCTGTTGTCGTTGCGATGCGAACTCTCTCTGTGCCATTAGTAGATAGCGCTATGGGAGTGTTATTGGTACTTCCTATATTGAATAAATTGTTATTTATCCATAATTTTCCATGAAAATCGGAACCAGATGTACTGATATAAATGCCATAGTTGTTACTTTGGCTTCCGTAGAGCGTGAGTTTAAAATTTCCTAGTCCTGGACCAATACCTGAGCGCAAAATAACATTTCCATCTTGTACAATTAAACCATTAGTGGCTGCGGGTGTGCCAGTATTTAGGATTAACCCTCCTTTCTTGGATTGCCCAATACTACCAGCATTAAGAGGAGCATCAACATTTCCATCTGGCGGTGACAAGCTTGGTTCTTGCCAAGCTGCGTATGCGAAAGAGAGTAATGAAAAAGCGAAGACGATCATTACCACAAGGAGAGAAGATTGATAATATTTAATTTTGAAAAACATAATTTTGACTTTTAATTTATTAAATTCTCTATTCAGGAGCGGTTAAACTTTTAATAATATCTTCTGACGCCTCACCTTCCTCTTGGTCGGGCGCCGTTAACGAATCAATGGTTTCTTTTGGAACTTGGGGTGTTTCATTGGACGAAGGAGCTGTCAGCGACTCTATGATTTCTTCCATGGTTGGTTCTTTAGAAGAATCATCTTTCTTGGAATTTCGTTGCTTTAGAATCAAATAAAGGCTCGCGGCTAAAATAATAGCCAAGATGATTATTGAAAAAATTAGAATTAATTTGAAACGATTTTTTTTACCTAGGGATTGTTCCATGTTTTTGCTACCTCTATATATTAATATTATACCAAACAGAAAGAAGCGCTCAAGTCAACTATCCATAGAGAAACATCGGCCTAAAAGTCTGCCGGTGGATAGGGCTTGGTTTATACCGAGAGATATTTTTTAGATGCAATTCTGTCGAATATCCTTTATGTCTATCGAAAGCATATAAAGGATATTTTTTGTGGTAGTTTTTCATGATCTTATCTCTGGTAACTTTAGCCAATATAGAAGCTGCTGCGCAGGAAAAAACCTTTTCGTCCGCCCGGACAATTAGTCTATGGTTTATGGTTTTTAATCTGCGGTTATTAAGATGATTACCGTCAATAATTAAAAAATCGACTTTGCCGACTTTCTTTTCTAAATTGATTAACGCTTTCTCCATCGCTAGCTCTGCAGCGTTTTTAATATTGATTCTATCGATTACTTTCTCCGAAACCTTACCTATCCCCCACAGAACTCCAGAATGAGTGATTAGTATTTCGTAAAACTTCTCACGCTGCTTCTGAGAAAGTTTCTTAGAATCTTTGATTTCTTTTAAGATTTGAGTTTTAGAATTTGGTTTTGAGTTTTGAGGTTCGAGATTTGAGATTCTTATCATTACTGCTGCCGCCACTACTGGCCCAGCCAAAGCGCCTCTACCAACTTCGTCCAAACCAACGATTTTTTTATAACCCTTTCTTCTTAATTTTTTTTCTTCCCTTAGATTTGGTGTCATTAATTCAATCTAGCACAAAGAAAAAACCTCACCAATTGGTGAGGAATTGCAGATCGTGGGCAAGTGGAATTACGTTCCTAAACGCCCACCAAGACACCGATCCTACGAGGATTATCAATGCGTAATGCACGTACTTCCACCATCCCTCGTAGGGAAGGCATAACGGCGCCAAAACCAATGCCCCCCAGACGGTAAATAAAATACCCATGGCGTCCTCCTAATTAGATTACTAAAGATATAATAACCCATTCATTTATATTTGTCAAGTGGTAATGATCAGTAGGCACCTTGTCGCTTGTATCAGGTTCAGGTAAGATTATATAATATCTTGACGGATATATTTTTAATTTCGGTTATGAAATT
>CAZFEY010000019.1:0-7220 GCA_964518135.1 uncultured Candidatus Saccharibacteria bacterium | reverse complement strand
CATCTTATTTTATTGGTAAAAAACAACGAAGGATATAAAAACCTAGTTAAATTGATAACCCTTTCTTTTCTGAAGGGGTTTTATTATAAACCAAGAATTGACGAAGAAACGCTAGCAAAATACAGCTCTGGTCTTATCGGTCTTTCTGCCTGCATACAAGGGAAAATACCCCAATTGATCTTGGCGAAAAAGATGAAAGATGCAGAAAAACAAGCGCTGAAATACAATGAAATTTTTGGCAAAGGAAATTTTTATTTGGAATTGCAACACCATGAAAATTTACCAGAACAGAAAATTATTAATGAGGGACTGCTTGAAATTTCCAAAAAAACATCGATACCATTAGTTGCAACTAACGACATCCATTATTTAAGAACGGACGATGCAGAGGCTCAAGACGTTTTAATGTTAATTAATACAGGGGCTAGCCCTAATGATCCCGAAAGACTCACCCTTAAAGGTGGTGATTTTTCAATGAAAAGCCCAGAGCAAATGATAAAAGAGTTTAAAGATTTTCCAGAAGCGATAAAAAACACTCAAGAAATCGTAGAGAAATGCAATTTTGAATTTGAGTTAAATAAAATAAAGTTGCCCAAATTCCAAGTGCCGAAGAATACAACCGAGAACGATTACCTCGCCCAATTATGCCAAGAAGGAATAATAAAGAGATATGGAAAGCAATACGATAAATCAGTTACAGAAAGATTGGATCGTGAATTGTCGGTAATAAAAGAAACAGGTTTTGCTTCTTACTTTTTAATCGTGCAGGATTTTGTCAATTGGGCGAAAGAAAACCATATTGTTGTTGGTCCGGGCAGAGGGTCTGTTGGCGGGTCATTAGTCGCCTATCTTCTCAACATCACCAACGTTGATCCGTTAAAATACAACCTTCTTTTTGAAAGATTTTTAAACCCACAAAGGATTTCTTTGCCGGATATCGACCTTGATTTTACTGACCGCAGAAGAGATGAAGTCATTGAATATGTTGCCAATAAGTACGGGAGGGACAAGGTGGCGCAAATAATCACTTTCGGGACAATGGCTGCTCGGGCTGTCGTAAGAGACGTTGGCAGGGCCTTGAATTATCCATACGATTATTGCGATAAAATAGCCAAGATGATCCCTTTTGGGTCTACTCTAGACCAGACACTAGCTGGTGTTGAAGAATTCCGTCAGGCATATCTTACCGACGAAAAAGCTCAAAAGCTAATTGATTTTGCTAAAAAATTAGAGGGAGTAGCCCGCCACGCCTCTACGCATGCCTGTGGCGTAGTAATATCTGAACAGCCATTAGACGAAATTGTGCCATTACAACATCCAACCCAAGACGAGAATATCATCGTGACTCAATACGAAATGCACGCGGTCGAAGATCTTGGGCTTTTGAAAATGGATTTTCTTGGTTTAAAAAATTTAACCATTATCGAAGATACTCTGGCCAAAATCTACAAAATTTACGACAAGAAAATCAACATCGAGAGTTTACCACTCGATGACGAAAAAACTTACAAATTACTGCAAGAAGGAAATAGCACCGGTATTTTCCAGATGGAATCTGATGGTTTCAAAAGATATCTTAAACAATTAAAACCTACTCAACTTGAAGACATGATAGCGATGGTGGCATTATACCGCCCAGGACCAATGGAGCTTATACCAGAATACATCGATCGCAAACACGGCAAGAAAAAAGTAGAATACTTACATCCCCTACTAGAACCTATACTAAAAAATACTTACGGCATAATGATCTACCAGGAACAATTAATACAAATGGTTCAAGCAATTGCCGGTTTTACTTTGGCGGAAGCTGACATACTAAGAAAAGCTGTCGGCAAAAAAATTAAAAAACTTTTACAAGAACAAAGAAATAAATTTTTCCAGGGGGCAACAAAAAACAAAATTCCCGAGAGAATCACGGAACAACTATGGCACTTAATAGAGCCTTTTGATCGTTATGGATTCAACAGAAGTCATGCCGCAGCCTACGCAATGATTGCCTATCAAACCGCCTGGCTTAAAGCTAATTTCCCGGTTGAATTTATGTCCTCCCTTTTAACATCGGAAAGGGCCGATACTGAAAGAATCGGATTCTTAATTAAAGAATGTAACAAAATGAGCATTGAGGTTTTACCACCAGATATCAACGAAAGTTTTCGGCACTTTTCTGTAGTCCCCCAAAAAAATAAAATCCGCTTTGGATTATTGGCTATTAAAAATGTTGGAGAAAATATCGCCGAAACCGTAGTAGAAGAAAGAAAACGGAATGGCCGTTACGAATCAATAGATGATTTCATTAACAGAATTACCTCAAAAGACCTTAATAAAAAATCACTGGAAAACCTTATCAAAGCCGGCGCTTTTGACGCAATGGAGGAAAGAAACAAGCTCCTGTTTAATATGGAAAAACTTCTGGAGCTCAATAAAGAAAACCATAAAAACAATAATGGCCAGAAAGGACTGTTTGATGGCATATCAATTAACCACAAGGTTAAACTCGAAAACGCACCGCCAGCAACAAAGAACGAATTAATTTTTTGGGAAAAAGATCTTTTGGGTCTTTTTGTGAGTCATAACCCCCTAGAGGGGTTAAAGAATATATTAAGCAAAAAAACTGTTCAGATCGCTGAAATTTTAAATCCGGTTGCCACAAAAAAGCCCGGCGGATTTTTTTGGGAAGACAGCATAATGAATAGAATCAGAATAGGAGGGATTATTTCTAAAATAAAAAAAATTACAACCAAAACCGGAAAACCAATGATCTTTATGAATGTTGAAGATTTATCTGATAAAATAGAGGTCGTCGTTTTTCCAAGCGTCATTGAAAATAATCCAGAAGCTCTTCAGGAGAATAAAATCGTGCTGGTTTCTGGTAGAATGGACTCAAGGAACAATTCGCCGAAATTAATATGTGAAAGCGTTGAAGAAATTATTGAAAATTAATATTTTTACTTGAAGAACAAACTTGTTTATTATGAAAGAAAAAAAATCTCAAAAGAATATCAGGCGCGACCATAAAACTTTAGGCCAAGAACTAGATCTATTTACATTTTCTGATCTAATAGGTCCTGGACTACCATTATGGACACCGAAAGGTACATTAATAAGGCACTTGCTTGATGATTTCGTATGGGAACTTAGACAAAAAAAAGGATATGTTAAAGTAGAAATTCCTCACATTACCAAAAAAGACCTTTATGTTAAAAGCGGACATTGGGATAAATTCAAGGATGAATTATTCCAAATAAAAAGCAGGGAGAATCACATCTTTGCATTGAAACCAATGAACTGCCCGCATCACACCCAGATTTTTGCCAGAAAAATACACAGCTACAAAGAACTCCCTCAACGCTATGCCAATACTGCAATGGTTTATAGAGACGAACAAACCGGGGAACTGTCTGGAATACTGCGCGTCCGTGCTATATCTATCGATGACGCACATATATTTGCAAGATATTCTCAAGTCGAAAAAGAGTTATCGGATTCTTGGGAAATAATCCAAGATTTTTATAGAAGTTTCGGATTCGAAAATATAGAGGTGAATTTATCTCTGCGCGATCCTAAAAATCCTGAAAAATACATAGGTAAGCCGGAAATATGGCAAAAGACAGAACAAATTCTCCGAAACGTAGCTAAAAATAAAAATATAAAAGCCAATGAAGTAGAAGGCGAAGCTGCTTTTTATGGCCCCAAAATAGACTTTCTGGCCAAAGACACCATTGGCCGAGAATGGCAGCTCGCCACGATACAACTCGACATGAACTTACCCGAAAGATTCAATCTTTATTGTATTAACGAAAAAGGCGAAGAAGAAAGAATAGTAATGCTCCATTTGGCAGTGATGGGATCTATCGAAAGATTTATGGCCAACATAATCGAACACTTCCAAGGTTCTCTTCCGTTATGGTTAGCGCCCGAACAAATATGGATAATACCAATCACCTCCAAACTCAACAAATACGCCAAAGAAATTGCTAAAATATTTCAGACTTCAGACTTCAGGTTTCAGGTTAAAGATGAGAATGAAACCTTATCTAAAAAAATCTTGGAAGGCGAAATCCAAAAAATTCCCTATTTGATAATTCTTGGAGAAAAAGAAGAAAAAGCGAAAACAATAAGCATAAGGCACAAAGGCAAAAATACTAATGACGTAAAATTAAAAGATTTTCTCGTTAAGATCGAAAAGGAAATTGCCGAAAAGGATTGGGAATAGCATCATGAAAAACGCGAGTGAGGCTAAAATCATTGTTATACTTGGCCCAACCGCAAGTGGCAAATCGGACTTAGCCGTAAAAATAGCCCTTCGACTCGGCTCAGGGCAGGCCCGAAAAAAATTTAGAATAAACGGAGCTGAAATAATATCTGCTGATTCAAGGCAAGTATACAAAGGACTCGATATTGGCTCTGGAAAAATAACTCAAAAAGAGATGATGGATATCCCCCATCATCTTTTAAGCATTGCCTCGCCAAAAAGGAAATTTACTGTTGCTCAATATAAAAAGCTGGCCATAAAAGCAATAAATAAAATTATAAAAAGAAACAAAATACCTATAATCTGTGGCGGGACTGGATTTTATATCCAAGCAATCGTAGACGGAATATCAATTCCAGAGGTAAAACCTGATTGGAAGTTGAGAAAGAAATTAGAAAAAGAAAAGACCAGCAATTTATTTTTGAAATTAAAAAAGCTCGATCCAAAACGAGCAAGAACGATTGATTCAAAAAACAAAAGAAGATTAATTAGGGCAATTGAGATTGTTCTGACGACAAAAAGGCCCGTTCAAGAATCACAAAAAAATCCCTTGCCTCATAAAATACTTATTTTTGGAATTAAAAAAGACAAAAATCAGCTTAAGAAACTTATAAAAACTAGGCTGAAGAAGCGATTGAAATTAGGGATGATAGCAGAGGTAAAAAATCTTAGAAAGCAAGGCTTATCATTTAAAAGGCTTGAAGAATTGGGTCTGGAATACAGAAGGATAGCCCAACTGCTGCAAAACAAAATAAACTATCGAGAAATGGTAGAAATTTTACAAAGAGACATTGAACAATTTGCCAAGAGACAAATGACTTGGTTTAAACGAGATAAAAGGATTCACTGGGTCAGAAATTATAAAGGAGCTGAGCGATTAGTAAAAATTTTTAAAACTGCGTCTACTGTAAAAGCTGCTTCAAAACAACTCTAACAATCTCTGGGTCAGCCTTCCCTTTTGTTTTTGACATAACTTGACCTACTAAGTATTGGAGCGCATTATCTTTCCCTTCTCTAAAATCATTTACCGCTTTCTCGTTGTCCGCGATGATTATTTTGACTATCTTTTTGACTTCGTCTTCAGAATCAATCTGCTCTAAGCCCTTCTCTTTTATAATATGACTGGGATCTGCGCCACTGAAAAACATTTCCTTAAGCACTGTTTTTGCTATTTTACTGGAAATCATTTTGCTATGAATTAATCTGGCAAATTCTGCAAAATTCTCGGAAGTAATCAAAAAATCTTTTGCCTTCAGTGATTTGCCTTGTAATAAACCTTGCAAATCTGTGGTCAAATAATTATTAAGAATTTTAATCAATTCTAAAAGTTCCTTATGCGGTATGTTTGGACCGAGCTCGCTAACAGATTGTTCAAAAAAATCACCTAAATCCCTTTTCTGCACCAAAACATCCGCGCTATTTATAGCTAAACCATATTCCCTAACAAATCTTTCTCTTTTATGTTGTGGTAGTTCTGGTAATTCGGATTTGATTTCGATTACGAAGTCTTGAGCAATCACTAGTGGTGGCAAATCTGGCTCTGGAAAATATCTGTAATCATGCGACTCTTCTTTTATTCTTTGACTAAAAGTTTCTTCCTTGCCATCATCCCATCCACGAGTTTCCTGCATAATTTT
Source organism: uncultured Candidatus Saccharibacteria bacterium (assembly GCA_964518135.1). Taxonomy (GTDB): domain Bacteria; phylum Patescibacteriota; class Minisyncoccia; order Minisyncoccales; family 2-12-FULL-40-12; genus 2-12-FULL-40-12. The sequence goes on along the minus strand of CAZFEY010000019.1, from coordinate 1,328 downwards.
TCCTTTATCCTTTAAGATTTTTGATTGTCGTTTGATTTCATAATCAACCGATTTCTCAACGGTTCTAAAAGAATTTAGATTTTTAATCTCTACTTTTGTTCCCAATTTCTTACCGTCGGATAGGGAGATATTAACTTCAACCCTCATTTGCCCTTTTTCCATATCGGCGTCAGACACTCCGATATAACGCAATATCAATTGTAATTCTTGGGCAAATGATTTTGCCTCAATACCAGATTCTAAATCCGGTTCTGTCACCAACTCCATAAGCGGCACACCTGCTCTATTGAAACTGACCAGCGAATAATCTGTTCCGCCAAAATGCATAGAACTGCCAGTATCTTCTTCCAAGTGAATTCTCCTAATTCTTGTTTTTTTATTTCCAATTTTTAGAAAACCGTCCTTGCAAAAGGGAAGGTCATATTGGCTTATTTGATATCCTTTTGGTAAATCCGGATAAAAATAGTTCTTTCGATCGAATCTTGCATTCTCTGCGATACTACAATCAAGGGCTATGCCAGTTTTAATTACTTTTCTTACTGCTTCTTGATTAATAACCGGCAATGTACCGGGATGCCCCATGCAGATAGGACAAACATTAATATTTGGTCTTGTTTCGTTGGCATCATTCTTACAAGAACAAAACATCTTGCTTTCTGTATTAAGTTCGGCGTGAATCTCCAAACCAATTGTGGGTTTATACATAAAAGAAATTTAAAATGCGAAACGCAAATCTCAAAATTAAAACGTTAAAAGCAGAGTTTCCGCAGCGAGGCAACGCATTTAAAAATAACTTTCGCAGTCCCGTCAGTATGGTCTTGCGAATGGCGAGGCGACGGGACGAGAACGTAGGTCGTAAAATCTCGCTGGGGTTTTAACGACCGGTATTTCCAGATATGTTACCGAGCTATTACTTATTCTTTTTTTCTCCACTCTTCATCAGCCTCAATATCTTGTCCGGTTGCTTCGTTCACAATCTCTACGCCAGAGCTAGTCCCTATAATATCCGCTCCGGCCTCTACCATCTTTTTTGAATCGGTAAATGTCCTTATAGCTCCAGATGCCTTTACGAGTAACCCTGGAGCCGATTCTCTCATTATTTTGATATGTTTAGCTTTTTCGTCTAACTCTTTATTGTCTAACGGGTCATCAACGGTAGCAGTTTTTACCGAAATAGCGCCGGACGACTTCACCATTTCTGACGCTTTTTTGATTTCCTCGTCAGTTAAGTATCCGGATCCAATAATCACTTTTGTCGGCAAAATAGCGCAAATTTGCCTTAAATCTTCTTCTACCTCCTGATATTTCTTATTTTTAAAATCATCTAC
>CAZFEY010000018.1:0-14009 GCA_964518135.1 uncultured Candidatus Saccharibacteria bacterium | reverse complement strand
AAATAGAGGTCTGATGTAATCCCTTGGTCGTAGGTTCGAATCCTACCACCGGAGCAACGTCGGACTTTGAGAGTATAATTCCCTCAAAGTCCGTTCATTTTGGGCATTTTTAGAGGTTCGAACCTTGTTATGAATGGCTCTGACCTCAGGAACCATCCCCTTTATCTGAATAAGGGGATTTTCTATTGAAATTGTGAGTATTTTGTCCTTTAGGAGGAGGTTCGAACCTAAGTTTGAAAGTATCTGTTTCTGCCTCTCTGGGATGCCGGTTTCAAATTCTTTTTTAGCGTCTCGGGCAATAGCAAAACCCCGCTCCAACTTCGCTATTTGTTTGTTTACTCTGTCGTCGGTGTCGTCAAGCAGTTCTTTGAGCCGGGCTTTCTCCTTGGCTAGTAAAGCCATTTTCCTTTTGTAGTTTTCTTCGTCTAATTCTTTTTTAGCTCTCATACTTATCACTCCGTCTATTTCGGCCAAGCAATCGTTATATGCTTTTTGTTGATTATTTAAGATTTTGTTTCTATCTCCGCTTTCGTTTATTGTTTCCAATTTAAGTTCGTCCAATGCCCAGTCGTGAAATTCGGGAGGAATTTCTACGCTGTTAACCATTTCAAGGATTTGTTCTTCTAATTTGTTTTGTTCAATGCTTCCTTGGGTGCAGTTGGGATTTACTCTTTTGGTGCAATGGTAATAAATATAATGGTGAACGTTGCCGTTCTTTTGCCTCTTCCATTTTTCTTCTGCTGTAATCATTGCGCCGCACTCCCCACAGCGGATTAAACCTCTAAATGGGAAAGTGTGTTCTTTAGGATGGATTTTATTGTCTCGGCCGAGCAGTGTTTGGATGCGGTCGTATTCTTCTTGGGTTATCATCGGTTCGTGTTTTCCCTGATGCCAGTTACCGCTGTCTTTGGGGTATTCAAATTTACCGTAATAGAAAGGATCGCTAAGCATTCGGTAAATAGTGCTTCGGGCAATGTTTCTGCCAAACCTGTTTCTTAATCCCCATTTGTCAGTGGCTATTTCTAATATCTTTGGTGGAAAGTAATTACCAGTTAGCATCAGGCCAAACATTTTCTTTACCAAGTCAAATCTTTCTGGGTCTTTGATAATTTCTTTTTCGCCTTTTCTCTTTTGAGGATTATGCATATAACCGAGAGTGGCGAACGTCGGATACCAGCCTCTTTCAGCTTTGGCCCGCAATCCTCTTTTGGTGTTTTGACTTAAATCCCTGATGAATTGATTGGCCATACCAAATTCAACGCTCATCATTAAAACATTGTCGGTAGGGTAGTAGCTTCTTTCAAAAGTTTGGATGTGCTTTATAACTCCTTGCTGAAGCATCCAGTTAATCTGGCCGCCATCAACAGGGTTTCTGGCCAATCTATCCAATTTCCAACAAATAATTCCTTGCGCTTTTGCCTTCTGGATTTTATCAATCATATCGTTAAATAGAGGACGTCCTGGCGCCTTGGCAGACTGGGATTCAGAAAATGTATTTATGATTTCTAAATTGTCCCTTGCAGCAAGTTTGGTCAGCTCATCTATTTGAGAGCCGATGGAAGCAACCTGGCGGTCTTCCGCTTCCGAAGATTTGCGGGCATAAAGGAAGTATTTAATTTTCTCTTGGTTTAATTGTTGGTTCATGCTCATATTATTGAAAATGGCTCGGGTGACGCTCCACCTGAGCCATTTTCAGGGCTGGAGCGTCAGCTCAATACAAACAATGTGCTACCCAGAAAAGAAGTCAAGTGGATAAAGTAGGGTCGTCTTAAGGGGGGTTGTAAGAGGTGTCAGAGGTTGATTTCAGGGGTATAGGGGGGGGTGTTGGAGGTGTTGGAGGTTTGCTTTATTTTTCATATTTGACTTATGTTAGAAGTGTTAGAAGTTTGGTTCATTTTTCATGTTTGCCTCGTGTTAGGGGTGTTAGGGGTTGAAGTTTTCCTTTGTGTGTGAAGTTTGCCTTATTTCCTTTGTTTCGCTCGTGTTGGGGGTGTTGGGGGTTTAAGGGGGGGTTGTCCGAAGTGTCCGAACTTTTTGGTCTGATTATGGGGTGGTATAAATCTCTACCTTTTGCTTGAAAATCGCCATACGGACTCATACAACTCATACAAGGCGTTTTAGAGGGCAGGTTATTCCCACTCTATTTCTGATTCATTTCCGTCAAATTTGAGCCATTCGCCGTCTTTAATAACCCACCACCTGTTTTGAGACCACCTCATTTCATCTCCCCAAAAGAATGGTTTATAACTTCTTTCTCCTTTCTTGTAAGCATCAGACAATTCTTTAAAAGAAAGACCTCCTTTCTTTTGTGTTAACTTACTATTGTGTTTCCTTACTATGGAAGTTGATGTGATGAACTCCTGAAGTTTATGTCGTAAACCCGTGAAGTTTATGTGGTGAACTTCACTGAACTCCTTAAGATTAATTTCATTAAGGGGTTTCCATTGTTTCTTATCTAATAAGAAATATCTATTGGTGACCATTTTGCCTATCCTTTGCTTTTCTATAATTTGCCAGAATTCAAGATATTTAATGCTTCCAATAACTTTATTTCGGCAAATGTTTAATTCTTGGGATACTTTTTTGATAGATGGCCAGCATTTCTGTTCTTTGTTGGCGTGTCTGCAGAACGAGTTGTAAACGCCGACACAATAAATTCCTAAAAATCTCGCATAGCCGTTTAAGAATTTGTCATCTACAACAAACTTATTTCTTTCTCTTAAATCCCTGACCTCAAATTGTTTATTTTCTTCTGTCATATTCTTTTTGTTCTTTTGATTGATAAGAGGCAGGGGAGCAATAAACTGCCCGATAAAGATTCAAAAGCCGAGTCGCTTTTCGCAACGTTTCATCATTACTCAATTCTTCTTTGAATCGTTCTTTATATAATCTCTTGAATTTTTCCAGCGACTCTTTGGAAATCATAGCAATAAAAAAATCACGCACCCGAATAGATGCGGTTTTTAAGATTTTTTTGGTTATTGAATAGCGTTTGGGCCGGCAGTTTTATCTTGTCATTAAAGTAATCAGCCATTACTCCCTCAATGTTTTTCTCTCGTCTAAATACAAACCTAACTTTTTTAGGATTTAATCTATCCAATTCGAGCAGTTCATAATTCATCGTTACCAACACTGTCGCCAGCCCCAAATCAAATGTTGAAAATTCATTTTGATTCATAATAATTTTGGTAAACAAAAAACTACGCTTTCAGCGTAGCAATTCGTTGGGTGAGTCAACTGAGAATTAATTGACTCGATTGATTTTAAGAGGTTATTGGGTTCTTTTTATTGTTTTTTCCTGCCAGACAAACAACTTTTCTATATCTAATAGTTCTTTTACTCGTTTGTTGATTGCTTCCATGGTGTCATATACTCGATGCCAGTTTTCCCTCGTATCCTTTGATTTGCCAAAATGTTCCTCGTAGTAGCCCGTCATTTTCTCATAAATAATTGACCAATCAATTGGTTCGTTAATTTGATGTTCAAAAGCGGCTCGACAGAAAAAATGCTCGTTTTTATACGGCGGTAAAGCACATTTTTTATCTCCCAACTTTAACACTGCTTCGTCGTCTGAAAATTCAACCTTACCAGTTGGTGTTTTTAATTCTTGAAAGTGCTCTTTATAGAATTCCTCAAACCGCTTATGATTGATTCTGATTTTTATTTCTTCGCTTGGAATCCATCCTTGCAGATAAAGGCTTACCTCATCTTCTAACTGAAAAAGTTTTTCATCTTCCGCCAGTTTTCTTAAACCGTTTCTTACATCAGTTTTAGATATTTTACCGTTATCTGAGAAATCCCAGATAGCAATAGAAATTAATTTATCTTTTTCAGAAACAATTTCCAGTTTTTCATGGATAACTTTGATAATATTCAAAATTATTTTTGGTTGACTCATAGTAATTTTCATTTATATTTCTATTCTGACAAATTTTGTCAGTTTCCTATTTGACTTCTGTTTTATAATCTAATATAATCTTATATAGTTAAAGTATAAGATAATTTATGGCAAAAAACAAGATTAAGAAATTTTTATCTGACGGCACTATTAACCCAGAGTATTTAAAGGAGTTAAAGCGTCGGACCCTTATTCAAAGCACGGCTTCGTCTTTGCGGCTTTCTGGCATTAAAATTACCGAGAAAGAGGTTGAGCAAATTGTTAATCGCCCAGCGTCCAATTCTTTTTTTCATAAAAATATAGAAAAGATTTTGTCACCCAAACAATCGGCAGTATGGAATTATTTACAGAGTGTAAGTGAAGCCACGCCTGGTGAAATTGCTAAAAAAGCAAAGGTTGCTCGGCCGACAGTGAATCAATCCTTGCACAAACTTTTGCGTCTCAAAAAAGTCGAACGCATCGGCCTTGGAAGAAGCACAAGATATAGGAAGTTATGAAAATCAAAGATTTGCCAAAAGTAGATAGGCCAAGAGAAAAGTTAGAGAAATACGGGCCTGAGAAGTTATCTGACTCGGAGCTTTTAGCTATTCTTTTAAGAACTGGTGGTAAAGGTATTAATGTTGTTGAATTGGCCAGAAAAATTTTAGGTAAGTTTAGCGGAAGCGGTTTATCTAAAGCCGGTTTTAAAGACCTAAAGAATACATTTGGATTAGGCGAGGCTAAAGCTTGTGAGATTGTAGCTTGTTTTGAATTAGGACGTCGGTTGCTACAAAATAAGAAAAGTCAAATTTACTTAACTCCCAAAGATGTCTGGAATGAATTAAAGGACATCAGAGATAATAAAAAAGAGCATTTTGTTATCTTTTTTCTGGATGCGCGGAATCAGGAAATCAAACGAGAAATTATTTCGGTTGGCTCTCTTAATGCTAATTTAGTCCATCCTCGAGAAGTTTTTGAACCAGCCGTGCGTCATTTAGCCGCTCAAGTGATATTAGCCCATAATCATCCAGCTGGAGACCTAAAACCATCTGAACAGGATATCGAGATTACTAAGCGACTTGTTGAAGCTGGTGATATTTTAGGGATAGATATTGTGGATCATATTATTGTTACCCAAAATGGATTTCTAAGTTTTAAGCAAAAAAAATTAATATAATTTTTATGCCAAAGCGATTATATAAATTCAAGAAAGAAGAGATCGAAACCCAGAAAACTGGCACTTATTTTAATGCCAAAAATTCAAATAAAAAGTCCTATAAGGTCTACACCAAAGAAGACTTGATTGCAGAAATTGAGCAATTGAAGAAGCGTAAGCAATATGGTCTGGTATGGGAAGACCAGGAAGAGAAATTCGATAAAGAGACGGTTGGCAAGTTGCCGGTTTTGAGAGAGATAAAAAATAAAGAGATTAAAAAAGATAAAGACGGGCCGGTTAATCTTCTAATTGAAGGCGACAACTATCATTCGCTTTCGGTTCTAAATTATACCCACGAGAAAGCCGTTGATGTTATTTATATTGATCCTCCCTACAACACAGGGAGCAAAGATTTCATTTTTAATGATAGTTATGTCAATAAAGAAGATGCCTATCGCCATTCGAAGTGGTTATCTTTTATAGAAAAACGCCTGAAATTGGCTAAGAATGTTTTAAAAGATAGAGGAATAATTTTTATATCTATAAATGATATTGAAATGTCTCAATTAAAGTTATTGATGGACGATATTTTTCCCAATGGTTTTTTAGCAAATTTAATTTGGGAGAATAGAGAGGGTGGCGGAAGTTCTGATAGTAAACATTTTAAAGTAAAGCATGAGTATATTTTGGCTTATGCTAAAGATCCTAATAAGGCCGTAATTCATCACGAGGAAGTCCCCGATAAAGAAGCATATACCCATTCGGACAAATACGAAAAAGAAAGAGGCAAACATAAATTAATAAAACTAAATAGCGCAAGTATTCAATATTCAAAATCTTTAGACTATCCGATCACCGCTCCGGATGGCAGTAAGATTTATCCTAGTTTTGGACATAAAAAGGCATGTTGGAGATGGTCAAAGAAGAAGCTGGAATGGGGATTGGCTAATAGGTTTATAAAAATTGATAAAGACAGAAAGGGTAACTGGGTTGTTTATTCGAAACAATATCTAAAAGTAGACAACGAAGGTAACTCCATAGAGCGGCAACGGCCACCATTAGGGGTGATTCCTTATTTTTCAAGCACGATGGCCACCAAACAACTTGAGAATATATTTCATAAAAAGGTGTTTGACTATTCAAAACCATATTTGTTGATTGAATATTTATTAAAGCTCTCAACCAGAAAAGATTCTATAATCCTTGATTTTATGGCTGGATCAGGCACAACTGGTCAATCCGTTTTGTCGCTAAATGATAAAGATGGCGGTCACAGGCAATTTATTCTATGCACAAACAATGAAGCTAATAATGATAGAGGATTAAAAATTGCTACTGACATTTGCTATCCAAGAATCAAGAAGGTTATAGAGGGATATAAGGACCTTAAAAGTAAGCAGATAAAGGGATCGGGTGGTAATCTTAAATACTACAAGACAGCATTTGTCGGAGCTACGCCGTCCGATGCAAATAAAAAGAAACTTACTGATCAATCTACGGAGATGCTTTGTATTCGTGAGAATACTTTTGAGAAAGTTTTAGAAAGAAAACATTTTAAGATTTTCAAGAATAATCAAAAACATACAGGTATTTTATACGACCAAGTAGCAATTCCTGATTTTAAGAAAGTTGCAAAAACCATTAAGGGTCCTATCCATACTTATATCTTCTCGTTAGAAGACGAGGATTTCTCATCTGAATTTGAGGATATGAATAGTCGGATCGTGGTTTCGCCAATACCCGAGGTAATTTTAAGAGTTTATCGTAGAATATTTGGTATCAAAATATGATTATACTAAGAGATTATCAAAAAGAGGCAGTAGCCGAACTCAAAGAAAGAGCAAATAAATTATTAGACAAACCGAACAACCCGATTTGTATTTTTAAGGCCCCCACTGGTTCGGGCAAGACCATAATGATGGCAGAGTTTTTGAAGGAGTTTATAGAACATCGGGACGATCATCGTTCTTTTGCTTTTATTTGGGCGGCTCCTCGGAAACTGCACATCCAGAGCAAAGAAAAACTGGAGCAGTATTATTCTGACAGCAAAGCCCTTCGCTGTTCATTTTTTGAAGATTTAATGGATAAGAAAATCGGCGAGAGCGAGATTTTGTTTTTAAACTGGGAGAGCATTAACAAAAAAGACAATCTCATTATCCGCGAGAACGAGCAAGAAAATAACTTATCTAAAATTCTTGAAAATACACGAGAAGATGGTCAAGAAATTATTTTAATTATTGATGAAAGCCATCATGCGGCGCAGACCGAAACTTCTCAAAATCTTATTCGAGATATTAATCCTCGAGTAACTATTGAAGTATCCGCCACGCCCCACCTAAGCAGTGATTATAGGGTGTTAGTTGAGTTTTTTGATGTAAAACAGGAAGGGATGATTAAGAAAGAAGTGGCGATAAATCCAGAGTTTCAAAACATTAAAGTTAGTGGTAAAAGCGCTGACGAGGTTGTGCTTGACGCCGCCATCGGTAAAAGAAAAGAACTGGTTAAGGCATACAAGGGTGAGGGGTCAGAAATCAACCCCTTGGTTCTTATTCAATTGCCAGACAAAAGAGTTGGTTCTACAGATAAAAAGGAAGAGATTGTTGCTTTACTCAAAAAGAAGGACATGACGGTTAGTAATGGCAAGCTGGCGATTTATTTATCAGAAGATAAAGAGAATTTAGCCAATATCGCTAAAAATAACAACGATGCGGAAATGATGATTTTTAAGCAGGCAATTGCGCTCGGCTGGGATTGCCCTCGGGCATCTATTCTTGTTTTATTCCGTGATTGGCGAAGTATTATTTTCTCAATCCAGACCATCGGCAGGATTATGAGAATGCCAGAGTTAAAGCATTACGAAGATCATCCAGAATTGAATTTTGGCTATGTTTATACAAACTTAAGCGATATCAGTATTCATGAAGATTTGGCGAAGGATTACATCACGGTATTTGAATCTAAGCGCAGGCCGGATTATAAGCCGATAAACTTGGCCTCTTGCCACTCAAAGCGTTTTCGTGAAGAGACCCGTTTGGCGTCATTCTTTATTCCTATTTTTCTTGATGCCGCCAAAGAATTGCGCTTGAAAGATAAGATTAATCTTAAAGTAAAAACAAGCGTAAGCGAGCTTATTGCCGAGGGCAAGATAGAAGAATTAGACCATGTCGTTGAACACATAGAGAAAGCTGGCACGATAGCGATTGACCAAACAGCGCTTGAAAGACAAAATACTTTCAGTGCCTTTATTGCTGAAGCTCTTTCGCCCCTATACCCCGAACCTCGTTCTGTTGGCCGAGTTAGAGATTCTATCTACCGCTTCTTTTTGGGGGCATTCAAAATGAATTACGAAGACGAACAAGAGAAAATAATGAATACTGTTTTAAATAAACAAAACAGAGAATTTTTTAGAAATGTTATTGATCGGGCTAAGGAATTATATCTTGAGAGAGTTGGCCGGGGTAAAAAAGAGTTAATCACTGGTGAAGAATGGAATGTTCCAGAAAAACTTAGCTTTAACAGCTTTTTTGAAGAGAAGAAATATAAAAATTCAATTATGCAACCTTTCTTCTATGACATTCGTGCGAGTCAGCGCTGGAAAACAGAAGAAGATTTTATTAAGTATCTTGAAAAAGGCGGCGGTGTTGATTGGTGGTTCAAGAATGGCGACCGCGATGCTACTTATTTTGCTGTGCCTTACACCGAAGCTGGCATAGATATGCCTTTCTATGTTGATTTTATTGTGAAAATGAAAGACGGCCGGATCGGCTTATTTGATACTAAAAGCGGAATTACAGCTAAGGTCGCCGGACCCAAGGCCGAAGGTTTGGCTAAATACATCAAAGAACAGGATAGGAAGGGTAAGAAACTATTCGGCGGAATTACCACCCAAAAAGACAGCAATTGGTTTTATAACGACAATGAGAAATACGACGAAGCTGATCCAAAACAACGGAAGCTTTTGGATTTAGATGAATAAAATTTAGAAGCAATTCTACTTCGCTTATGGATATAAGAACACAAATATCAAGATTGTCGGAGGATCGCTTGAGAACAGATGTAATTATGCCCACGTTGAAGGCGTTAGGAGCTTATGGGGTAGAAAGTTTTCATGGACCCTCAGAAGAAGGAAAAGATGTATATTTTGCTTATAAGGATATTTTCGGCGAATATAAACATTGTTGCTTTTTTATAAAAGCAGGGAACATAAAGAAAAGTGGCAAAAATGATATTCGTAAAATGAAGGGCGCCATTGAGGAGGCGCTATTTTTTGAATTTGTTAGCCCGATAGACAATAAAACAACGGTGCGGATTGAAGAATTTTATTTTGTGTGTTCTGGGAAGTTCAATAAATATGCGAGGGAGTATCTTTTTAATATATTTAAAGCAAAGCAGATGCCTAATGTAAAAATATTTGATATTGATAAATTAACAAATATTATTCTTAAGGTAGTTAGGCAACACAATAATATTTCTAAGAAACAATATATATTTGATGTAAAAACTTTTAAGAGGCACTGCAATGACATCATTGAATATAAAGAAAAAGAATATACAGCCTCCAAGCTTTTAAAGCACGATGAAGGTAAAGTAATTTCTTAATTATGGGAAAACAAGGTCAATACAATTATAAAGGAGTTAACGCACAGGCATGGGCGGCGATGTCGTTGTTTTTGCAATATCTACGTTATACTGATTTTTTGTATATTCAGCTTGAAGCACCGCAGTTCGAAGATTTTAATTTAGTCTTTAATGATGGGAGAAAGGTTATTTGTGAATCTAAAGATTGGGGGCGTAATTTTAGCTTCTCGGACTTAAAAAAAGTTTTGAAGTTAATCCTAAAGAAAAATGTTCTTGGGGAAAAGGACGAAGTGCTTATTATTTGTTCAAATTTCGACGATAATTTAAAAGATAAGATACATGCGGTAAGATACTTTGAAAAAGTGCGTCAGGAATTTAAGAAAAGAGGTTTTCAAGGCAACGAAATCCAAGCTTTATCCAAAGTGAAATTCTGGAAGATTTCATCAAAATTCAACGAAAAAATGATATATTCTCTTTTTTCTGAATTAATCAATTTTTGGCTTCCGCAAGAAGATGTTATTCGAATTGTTGATAGTATTTTAATGCAGAAAATTTATAAGGGTTCAGCAGAGGGGTCTATTTTTAGCCGCGAGGATATTATTTCAGAAATTGAAAATTTGCGAGACGAAGTTATTAGGAAAAGTGGATATATTGATAAAAAACAAAGAAAAATGGACGATATTTTACAGGAGCTCGGCATCGCAATTGGCAATAGTAAATCTCCTGTGTGGTCTGATAGTCAACTTTCTGCGCTTTCTGGACAACCAGAGTTAATGTTTTTTGTGCTAGATCGTCTTAAAGATAAAAAACTCAATAAGTTAAAGGATTGGAGTAATTTATGGAAATTATACAAAGTTTATCGACTTTCTTTTAGTTTGTTTAGGATTTTCGAAAACAATTTAGATACTGTAGAAAATAAGAAATATATTCTTCAATTTTTTAAGAACAATATTGGTGAAATAAAAAGATTTTATCAACACGATTTTTTTGATGTTGATGTGGTTAAGATTACAAAAAAGATTTTAGAGGACAATAAAGATAATAAATTTATTGAAGATGCCTTTGAAATTGTTAAAAAATTAATTACAGAAAGACGGGATGATTTTTTCTATTTAAAGACACAACGGGATAGTTCCTGGGAGCGAGGTGAGGTGGCGAAGCTTCTACAAGAAGTATATAAGAAAGCTGGCATCGAATTAAAAGAAAAGATACATAAATTAATAATTAATGCATTTAACCTTATTGAAGATGATGGTGAATTTAGTCGTTATACTCCGCGAGAGATTTTTGAGATTTTGAGAGATTGGATAGAGAATGATTTTGAAAAAAGATTATTAATGCTGGTAGAGATTTTATCTAATCAGTACGACAAATTCTATAAGAAGTTCGGTAAAAAATTAGAATTTCAGGGTTGGGAACACATGGGCGGAATGACCTCGTCTGTGGGGCATCATTATACTGTCGAAGATAGGCACTTTATTGGTTTTACTTTGGAGCCGGCCTTAACAGATCATTATAGTAAGAGTAAAAACAAGAATCAGGCATGGAGATTTATAAAAAAGAATTGCATCAATAAAACTAAAGATGTTAGTAAGTCTCGGCCAGATTTTCTTAATCGGGCAATTCTACCGATTGTCTTGGAAAGATATCAAGACAACGATGAAAAGATATCCAATGAAGCTTTTGAAATTCTAAAAGAATTTATTTTATCTAAAAAGGGCATCCCTCATAAATCAGATCTTATTTACCAAGCATTAAGAGGTTGTCCTCAATTACTCGACGACAAAAAATGGAGATTAGTTGAAGCTAGTACAAATAAATACGGCGTGCCGGTAAGCGTTTTTGTTGAAGAGATAGTTTCTGATCTAGCAAAGAAGGGAAACCCAAAAGCCAAGAAGGCCTTAGCGGATTGGTTAAAAAATCCTAAATATTACGAAAAGTTTAGGTTTGAAATGAATATGATTCAGAATATTCGGATTATTTTTGAGAATGATTTTAAACATGCCGTAGCCTTGTTCGAGGATTTTATTAACTCCGACTTTTTCATTAATAAACAGGATTCTTTTGAATCTTACGAAATAGCTATATTGTTATATGATATTTTGAAAAAGGATCGTAAACGAGGCTTGGATATTATAAAAAAGCTTTCAAGGCAGCGAAGTTTAACTAAAAATCAGCAGATTATTCTATGTTTTAGTTTATTTAATTATAGAGGCAATGGTCAATCTGATGATATTGGATTGATAGAAGAGGTTTATAAGAAATTCATCAACCCATTTCTTAATAGTTTAGATAACGATATTAATAAAATTGTTGAAAAACTTACTTTTAGTCAGGCACGGGAAGCGCTCGTTCAGTTCTCGGAGAGGTTGGCCCGAAATAAGAAAATTGTAGAGACTCTAAGAATTGTAAAAGTATTTATAAATGACCCCGATCCTTATTTGTCTGGCGAGAACCCCGAAGATCCAGAGAATAAATATAATGAGCATCAAAGGATTCTGGACGGTGAAGAGCCTGGCACAATTACTTCCACTCGTGGTTGGTGTGGATGGGTTTTAATGAAGTGTTCAGTATTGGCTGGTCGAGATCATATTAAAGAACTTATTGATTTGACCGAACAACTTACAAAAGATGAGAATTGGTATGTTAAACATATGGCATGTTTTGCTTTGTCGCAATTAGCACAAAATAGGTTAACGGTTTTACCAGATAATAAAGAGGTTTTATTCTTCGGTAAAGACAAAGAAGAGGCATTAGAACGGGCTAAAAGGGTTGAGAAAATAGCATTCAATCTATTGGTGGATATAGACAGGGCCTCTGATAATGTTAAAAAGGCATTAGCGAAGAGCGTTTTAACGGCGTTTGACCATATCAGAATTTTAAACGAGAAAGACGCTTTGACTTTTGTAAATACGCTTAAAGGGTTTCCAGATGAAGCAATCGCCGAAGCGGCGCCTTTATTCATCTTTTTTGCCGAATTCCGAAAAAATGCCTTCAGAGATTGGAAGTGGAAGACAGATAAATATTACAACGACCTGGGATCCGATAAGTATGATGATGAAAAGTTTAAGAAGATACTTTTAGAAGTAATAGACAAAATAGAGCCGAAACAAAGATTTTCATTTGCGGCTCAATTTGAGCATTTATTGAGAGATTTGGATTATAAGCGAAGGGACGCGGAGAGATTATTTGAGATTGGATACAAATACCTTGATTACCTTACTAAAGAATATAATCACGATCTGTCGAATATTATTTACATGACGATTAAAAATGAAATGGAGAAAAAGCACCATTTTTGCAGATGGCATGATTTATATCTGAAATACTTAGAAAAAGAAAAAAAGTTTTATAAGGATAATTTTAAGCCAGAGAAAAGCATGGAGATGTATTGGTGGCCATCTTATTACAACGAGGACATTTTATTACTTATCCATCAAGAATTAGGCAAAGATAAATTCTTAGAGGCTTTTGATATAATTACTCAATTTCCTAAAGAGTTAGAAGTCCACGCTTCTGATAAAATAGTTTCTTTATTAGAAGAATTTCCAAAAACTAATAAAACAGCCAAAGCGATTATTGGCCGGCTTTTCGAGAAAAATCCAAGTAAATATTACGAATTAAAAAATAAATGGACGAATAAAATATTAGAAGATAATAAAAAGAATTAGTAAAATTTATAAGTAAACAATAAATGATTTATGAAAAACGAGAAAAGTAAATGCAAAAAATGTGGATCAGAGATGAAAAAGAGCGGACCTTATCTGCGCGTGAAAGAAGAAGGTCATCCTGCTTATAAAGGGCCGTCTTCCGTTTATTATTCTTGTATGAATGAGAAATGTGAAGATTACGGAAAGGTTATTGAGTTAAAAGAATAACGAAAGAACAAGTTTTTTACACCGCCTCATTTTTCTGATTTACAAGTTTTAAAATCCAGCTATATTACTTATATGGTTCAATCTTTGATTCCATCCGATTTTCTCCAAAACATAATGGCTTCATCAACTAGCGTGGCTGTGGATTTTTTGCGGTCTATCCTGGCAGCGCTTTGGACATCATTCCAGCCTTATTTTCCTTATGCCGTGGCAATTCTCTTTGTTCTTTTGGTTATAGCTTCGGTAGATGCCATGCTGGGGCGAACGGGTATGCTAGGCAGTTTGCTTTATCACATATTCTATTTCGGGATTTTAGGTGTCATTGTTTGGATAGAAGGACTAGAGATACTGCTTAATCCTTATTTTGATTTAATCGGCTTGGCGCTCTACAGGTTTTGTTATTGGCTGACAGGAGTAATTCTGCAGAAGTTTAGAAACCGCTATTAGGCCGAACGTCACAATTCCATCAAAGAGGTTCTAACAGCCGCCAGCCCGCGGAGCCAAGAAACTAGATACGAACTCG
>CAZFEY010000017.1:0-14540 GCA_964518135.1 uncultured Candidatus Saccharibacteria bacterium | reverse complement strand
AAAGCAACCAACGCAGTGCAAGCCATGTTCGAGCATGATCTCAATTGAATTAGGATAAAGACGGGTAACCTCTCCAAGAATCATGTTTTTTGTGATTGTCTTCTTTGTTTTTCGCCTGGTAGACTTCATATAGATGTATTTATTAGTTTTAGAGCCTTTTTGAGCGCAATAAGCGATATTTCGGCGCATTTCATTCTTGTCGGGCTCAAATCCGTTCCTAATAGCTTAACCAAAGCATTGATTGATATATTTTCTACCTTACTAACAGATTTTTGCTTTATGTGATCGGTTAGCACAGATGCTGCTGCCTGACTGATCACGCAGCCGCTACCCCGAAATCTAGCATCGTTTATCTTGCCCTTGCTGATTTTTAAGGATATTTCTATAGAATCGCCACAGAATACGTTTTCTTCTTTGGCCTTAAAATCTGGCTTTAAGATAAGGCCGTAATTGTGAGGATGTTTGTAATGATCAAGAATAGATTCTTTGTAGGGATGTTTCATGTGGATTTAGCCCGCAATAAGCTTCTTAGCCTGAACTATCCTTATTTTTAACTCATCTACTTCTTGTTTGGTGTTGTAGATATAAAAACTTGCCCTAGCCGAATCTGTTATTCCTAAAAAATGATGTAGGGGTATAGCGCAATGATGTCCGGCTCGAATACAAATGTTATTATCGCCCAGGACTTGGGCTAGGTCATGAGAATGTACCCCTTTTATGTTAAAAGCGAATGTAGAGACTCTTTTTTTAGGGTTAGCTATGCCGTATATGGTGATACCTGGTATGGTATTTAGCTGCGCCAGAGCGTATTCGGTTAAATCTTCAAGGTATTTTCTGACTTTTTTCATAGAGATTCTGTTGAGATAATTTATAGCAGCTCCCAGGCCAATAACGCCAGCTACATTTTGGGTTCCAGCCTCAAATTTCCATGGCAAATCATTAAACGTTGCTTTTTGAGTGTCTACGTTTTTTATCATGTGGCCTCCGGTTATAAATGGTGGCATTGATTCGAGAATCTCTTGTCTTGCATAGAGTACGCCAGTTCCGCTCGGACCAAGCATTTTGTGACCAGAAAAAGCAAAAAAGTCGCAATCTATCGAGCGAACATTTATCTTTAGATGCGGTGCTGCCTGGGCGCCGTCTATCAATACTCTTACTTTTGGATTTTTATTTTTTATTTTCTGTATTATTGTCCGGACTGGATGTATATTACCAAGCACATTTGAAGCAAATGGTATTGCCACTAATTTGGTTTTTTTCGATATCAATTTTATTAAGGATGTTTGGTCAATTGCCCCCTCTTTGGTTACGGGAGAAACTAGAAATTGCGCTTTTTTTCTCTTTGCCAATTGTTGCCATGGAACAAAATTGCTATGGTGCTCCGATATGGTTGTTATTATATTATCTCCCTTTCGTAGATTCTGGTTTCCCCAGCTAAAAGCCACAAGATTAATAGCTTCTGTCGTGCCGCTCGTGAATATTATTTCAGAGTTGTTTTTCGCGTTGATAAAATTGGCAACGATTTTTCTTGTTTCCCCATATTTTTCAGTTGCTTTTTCGGCTATATGATATATTCCCCTATGGATATTTGAGTTATAGCTTTCGTAAAATTCTTTGACGGTATCGATAACGCTTTGCGGTTTTTGGCTGGTAGCAGCGTTGTCTAAGAAGATCAAAGGTTTGCCATTGAATTTTGTTTTTAGTATCGGAAAATCATTCTTTATATTTTTCATATTTTTATCCCGCTTAGCGGGACAAGGTTCTGCGAACGAAGTGAGCAGGTTCTTATATTTTTCATATTTTCATTCTATTTTCTATTTGCTAGTTTCTATTTTCTATTTCTAGAATCCTTTGATTTCCATATTCATTAACCTATTAAGCTCAACGGCGTATTCTAATGGTATTTCCTTGGTGATTGGTTCTAAGAATCCACTCACAATCATTTTGGTAGCTTCCTCTTCGGTAAGCCCGCGGGACATTAGATAAAAAAGCTGTTCTCGTCCTATCTTCCCAACGGTTGCTTCGTGGGTTGCCACGACGTCATTTTCGTCAATTTGAAAGCTGGGAAATGTTTCTGCCTTGGAATTATCGTCGAGCATTAAAGCATCGCATCTCATATGGGTTTTGGATTTTTTGGCATTCTTGGCCATTTTTGTTAAGGCTCGAAAAATTGATTTCCCACCGTTTTGAGAAATGGATTTAGAAATAATACTTGATGACGTATATGGGGCCAGATGTATTGCTTTTCCTCCTGCATCCTGGATTTGGTTTTTTGACGCCAAAGCAAATGACAATACTTCCAGCTTCGCTCCTTTTTCCTGCAGCACTCCGCTGGGATACTTCATCGTGACCTTGCTGCCGATATTCCCGTCCAACCAGCGCATTGAACCTTCTTCTTTGACAAAGGCCCTTTTGGTTACCAGATTATAAACATTATTTGACCAATTCTGAATGGTTGTATATTGCACCTTGGCGTTCTTTTTTACGTAAATTTCCACAACAGCCGAATGTAAAGAGTTTTTGGTGTAGAGGGGGGCGGAGCATGCTTCTAGATAATGGATATTACTACCTTCTTCTGCGACAATAAGGGTTCTTTCGAATTGACCCATGGATTGAGCGTTAATTCTAAAATAGGCCTGCAGTGGGATCTCAACGCTTACGTTTTTTGGTACGTAAATAAAACTTCCGCCAGACCACACAGCCGAATTAAGGGCAGCAAACTTGTTATCACCAGGCGGCACAATTTTGCCAAAATATTCTTTAAAAAGGTCTGGATATTTTTTCAGCGCGCCGTCTGTATCCATAAAAATGACTCCTTTTTTTTCCAGATCTTGTTTGAGCGAATGATAAATTACTTCCGAGTCGTATTGTGCGCCAATTCCGGCGAAGATTTTTTTTTCTGCTTCAGGAATACCCAGCTTGTCGAAAGTGTCTTTTATTCGCTTGGGTACGTTGTGCCAGTTATTGCTTTGTTTGTCAGCCGGCCTTACGAAATAATGAATATCTTTGAAATCAAGATTGGACAAATTAACGCCCCAAGTCGGCTTTTTTTTAGCCGAGAATATTTTGTAAGATTTTAGTCTGAATTTTCTCATCCAAGCTGGCTCGTTTTTCAGATAGGATATTTTTTCAACAATTTTTTCGGAAAGGCCTTTTGGCGTACGGTAAATAGATACATCCGGCATGCTAAATCCATAGCGATAATCTTCTTTATATGTTTTTATAGCCATATTTTTCGATGTGTCCAATTAGTTTTTTACCAGCGCTTTTAATAATTTCGCCTTGAGTCATGATGTGTACAAAGTCAGGTTTTAAAAATTGAGCAATTCTTGAATGGTGGGTTATAACCAAAAAAGATGCGTTAGACTCTCTTTTTAGACGAGATAGCGCCCTAGTGACATATCTTAAACTATCAATATCTAGGCCAGAATCTATTTCGTCCAGGATAATTAATTGCGGTTTTAGGATCAGCAATTGCAATACTTCCGATTTTCTTTTCTCGCCCCCAGAAAACCCCCAATTTAAAAATCTATCAACAAATTCTTTGTCCATGTCCAGCTTAGTTAAATTTGAAACCAAAGTTTCTCTAGTTGTAGCCGTATGGGCATCGATTTTTAATAGAGAAGTCTTGTTTAGGCTGGTTCTTAAAAATTCTAACAATTTTACGCCCTCAAACCCTACTGGTTGCTGAAATGCTAAAAAAATTCCCATTCTTGCTCTCTCGTCAGTGGTCTTCTTGTTTATGTTTTTATTTTTAAATCTAATCTCTCCCTGTTTGATGTTGAGATCTGGGTGTCCCATTATGGCAAGACCCAGAGTGCTTTTACCAGCACCATTTGGACCTAAAAGGAAATGAATTTCCCCCTTTTTTATCAGGAGGTTAATTTTTTTAATAATGGTTTTCTGGCCAGAACCAACTTCTAGATTTCTAATTTTAAGCATTGATTTAGTCAAAGTTTTAAGTCGTCATAAACTTTACAAGTTTTACATGGATAGTCCTTGTTGAATTGATAAAAAATCTCTCTTCCTATTTTTTTTGATATCAACAATCTTCTTTCTTTAAGAACTTTTAGATGGTGAGATATTGTTGGTTGGCCAATATTTAGATGTTTTTCTATGTCTTTAGCTCTCTTGGAATTTTTTTTCAAAAGACCAATTATTGCCAAACGGTTTTTTTCCGAAAGCGTTTTGAAACAATTATGACAAATTTTCATAATATTAATTATAAAACATATTGATATAGATCGATGTGTTCAATATATCAATGAGATATTTTTGTGTCAAACAAAGAGAAAAGGGCCTTCAAGGCCCTTTCCTTGCTCGCTACCAGCTTCTAATAAGATTTAGATTGAAGATGGTGTTGTCTCTTGGGTAGCGCCTATTGGTTCAACATCGCATACGCCACTTACACATGCCAGTTCTTTTGCTCCTGTGGTTTCATCGTCTTTTTCATAAGCGACGATTTGAGAGAAATCGATCTCGGGTAACTTGGCCGCAAGTTCTTTGTATTGCTCTTCAGTTATTTCCTCGTAGGGAGCGAGTTTGTAAACGTGATCCTCTTTTGGCAGAAAAGAAAGTCCTCCCAGAATATCCCAATTATCATATAACCAGTCAGCAGCTTTAATCCATTCATTTTCTCCTATATAGATAGTGATAGAAGGATTATGTTCTGTGTAGCTCTGTTTTACTTTTTTCCAGTACTCAAGCTGCTCTATGGCGTTGAGATCGTTTCTAAAGACAGCGCCCTTTGGTGATTTCACTGGGAACTCAAGTACGTAAGTCGAGGCAGAGGATTCGAGTTGGCCAACTTCTGGATAATAGGGGAATTTTTGTTCTTTTAGCATTTGAAATAAAGGGTCTGTGGCAGATATTCTTACGCGCCTAATGTAAAATGGTGAATACCTTGGATGCATACCGGAAGATGCGTCAACTAATTGAGATACCGTACCAGATGGTTTGACGCAAGTAATGCACATAGAAGGACTAATGCCGAATATTTTTGCGTATTTAGCATTAGTTTTAATCGCCATGTCTTTAAGTTTTTTCAATACTTCAGCATTCCGAACAATTTTGGAATCCCATTGGCCAGTAATTGATACGCCCAACAATCTTTCTGCCTCGCAGTTCTCTTTCCATTCTTTTGATAAGTATGGAAAATGAGTAAGAGTTGATTGATAGGTGCCCAATATGGTAGCAATTCTTACTTTTTTCAATAAGGACTCTTCGGTGTCGTCTACTCTGGCCACTACCTCCGTAAGATTACAAAACTGTTTTGACCTTAAAACGATCTCTCCGCATGGATTTGTTCCAGCCGTTGCCCAGTATTTTTTAAAGTTTTTCCATCTTCTTTCCGGTAATTGATATTTTAATCCTTCCCTGTTGAAAATGCCCCGTTCGCCAGTTCCGCCTTCTGCCAAAGCCAGCCATTCCTCCATAAATTCTTGGGCCGAAGGCTTAGATATATAAGCCGCTGAATTATTGGCTAGTTGACGCTGGGGATGTTTAATATAAAACTGGTCCGTCTTAGATAGCCTCATTGCGTCATCGTCTAGATCAGACAATGATATTAGGGCAGATCTTCTTACCCCTCCCATCACAACTACCTCCCCGATCTTACATATAACATCGTGAACATTAAGATTAGTGAGTCTTTTTCCTTGGCGAGATAGAATCGTTGTGCGGGCAAAATCAAGCAGATTTTTTAAAGGTTCTGGTCCCGAGCTCCTTCCTCCCATAGTCCTGAGGCGAGCGCCCGCTGGTCTTAATTTAGTATAATCAAATTTAATATCTTTGCCGCCAAACCAGGCTTTAAGACCAGTATAGAGCGCGTTTCCCCAGCCCTCTTTACTGTCCTCAACGATATAGGTTTTTGCCTTGCCTCCGTTTTGACGTTTAATCAGGGGTAGTTTTTGTACGGTTTGACTTTCTACTGAAAAACCAACTCCTGTTCCACACATAAGTAAGTACATTATTTCTGGAAAGTCGCGTAATTTTGTCGGGGCGATATAAGAACAGTTGTATGCGGAGACATTGGTGGTTCGTGCCGCTTTGCCGGCCGACCACAATAATCTCATTGATGGCATTGATTCTTGTTTTAAAATTGCCTGCGTGATTTCTTCGTATTCTTTTTCGGTCAACCCGTCTCTAAGATTCTCTTTCATAAAATTTACATAACGGTTGACGCTTTCAATCCACGTTTCTCTTCTTCCTTCTTCCTCTATCCATCTTGAGTAAGTTCGATAGTAAATAAATTCCGATACCGCATTTCTAAAATGTTTTTTCGATTCTGCTACTAGTTTTTTAACATATTCTGGTATTACCCTTTCTTTTTCCCTAATCAATGACCTCTCTTTCCTGTAAAGAATATATGCTTTTGCTGCTTTCGGAAAATCCATTAGGATCAATGATTCTTCCACTACGTCTTGAATCTCTTCAACCGCAGGAATGTGATCTTTGGGGTAACGCTTCGTTAATTCTTCTACAACTCTCTCTGAAATCCTAATATGATCCCGAGATAAATCTCCTTCTTTAACGGCTTGCATTGCTTTGTAGACAGCGTTTGTTATTCGGCTTTGGTCAAATGGTACTATTCGGCCATCTCTTTTTCTGATTTCTTTGATTTTGTATTTTACTGCCATGTGTTTGGTATAAGTTAAATAGTTATCAATCAATAAAAAGTTAATAATCCCTCCTTCAAATAAAAAAGCCGGCAATTTTTAGTCTGCACCAGCTTTTTGATAAAAATTTTGGTTGATTAATACAAAAATCATAGAATTAAAGAATTTAAAATCCCACTGTAGTGGGGTCAGGGTCTTTCCGATTGTCTTTTCAATGGTCTCAAGTCAATGATATCAATCGCCGAGATAGGGTGTCAAGCAACACGATCTGGAGAAAACTATCTTTGCTTGACCTATCTTGTCCTACCTGTTGTATTGGTGTAATAAATCAGCTCATCTTAACAATTTTAGTACCTTCCACCAATTTTCGACGTATTCTGCTCGACGGTTCTGGTATTTCAGGTAGTAAGCATGCTCCCAAACGTCTAGGCATATAATTGGTGTATGGTTTTTGAGATATGGTGATTCCTGATTCGGCAATGAATAAGTTTGTAAATTATTATTTTCATCTTTAGCCAACCAAGACCATCCAGATCCGAATTGAGAAATTGCATTTTCGCTAAATATTTTTTTAAAATCATCCAAAGAACCAAATCTTTTTTCGATTTCGTTGGTTAACGATTCATCAATTGTTTTTTTTGGCCCCATCATTTTCCAAAAAAAGGAATGGTTGAAATGACCACCGCCATGATTCTTAATCATAGTTTTGTCTTTTTCGTCAATCGTCAAAGTATCTAATCCCTTTATCAAATCTTCCAAACTTTTTTCTTGTAGTCCTGAATATTTTTCCAAAACAGTATTTAATTTATCGACATATGCTTGATGATGTTTTGTATGATGAATTTCCATCGTTGTTTTGTCGATGTATGGTTCCAAAGCGTCGTAAGAATAATCTAATTGCGGTAATTGATGTTTCATATTTTTAACTTTCTAGCTTAATAATTTTATAGGATCAAAAATTATTTTGTAAGTTGTGGTATTCTCTGGAGCGGGAGACGGGGATCGAACCCGCGATCTTCTCGTTGGCAACGAGACATTCTACCACTGAACTACTCCCGCTTAACTTTCTATTTTGTGCCGCGGGTCAGAATCGGACTGACGACTCTTGGTTCTTCAGACCAAAGCTCTACCACTGAGCTACCGCGGCTCAACCATGCCCTGATTTTACATCAGAGCTTCGATGGGCGAGCATTGCCTTAAGAAATTATTCCGCTCGTCCTTCCGAAGCTCGAATACAATGAATTACAGAGAGGAAAGCTACCGCAACATCGCAATAACCATCTTAGCAAAAGATTTCTTTCTTGAATAGATAATATTGCGGACTAGCATTGATTGTATTTGGGAATCGTTTATAATTAGATAAAAGGTCGATTTTTGTTAATTTAAGTAACAAAATCCCTAATACGATATGAAATATTGGAAAATATTAACCGTCGTAGTCATCCTACTCTTGCTAGTTGTTGCTTTTGATTATTATCAGCTCAAGACCGGCTCGCCGCAACAAGATTCTTCCAATCAAGACAATGTTGCAGGTGAGAAGGTTTTAGTAGAACCATCAGTGGCAACTGGCAATATTGATGATGCTGTTAATGCTTTATTGCGAGAAACCACGAATGAATTAATAATCTTTGAAGAAGAGAGCGAAGACGCTGTTTTAATAGAAGTTGATAGTCAGGCTATTAGTGATTTTAGTCAATCTTATGATGAATTCTAAAAGAGCGATTTCATTGTTGGTTATTCTGTTTTTGGCCGCCAACTTGTTTTTGCCGTTTATTTCAAGTGCCAAGGCAGAGGGCGATGATTCAGTAACTGATAATAGACAGAAGAATAACAGCTTCTGCGCTAAAACAATAGAGGTGTTTTCGATGATTGACCAGAAGATAATAGATAGAATGAGTGTGCTTGAGAAAAAGAGAACAGATAGAACAACCCGGCTCGAGGAAAGGAGGTTGGAAAGAGAAGATAGATTAGAAAAAAATAGAGATCGATGGCAAGAGAATTTACAGGAGAGATTCAAAAAGTTAGAAGAAAAAGCCAAAGATGATACTCAAAGACAGGCAATAATAGCTTTTCAAAAAGCCGTTAGCGACGCTGTAAGAATTCGTCAAGCTGCTTTCGATGTTGCGCTAGAAGAATTTAGAACTGGCCTAAAGCAAATCATTGCCAGTAGGAAATCATCAGTCGATTCTGCGATAGAGGTATTTAGGGCGTCTGTTCGCACCGCCATAGAAAAAGCCAAGGCGGATTGTGCGGCGGGTGTTGATTCGTCGACCGTGCGTAGTGCTTTGAAGCAGGCTATTCAGTCGGCCCGATATACGTATAGCCAGGCAAGAAAGGCAGTACAGACAGACAAGGAAGCTCTCAATGGTCTTATAGAAGAAAGAAAGAAAGATATTAGAGCGGCAAAAGATGCATTCAAAGCGTCATTAGAAAAGGCTAAAGCAGATCTTAAGGCCGTATTACAGCCAGAGCCAGAGGAAGAATCAGAAGATTAGTATTGGATAGTGTGTAAGAAAGGAAGGGGGCGCTGACATGGTCAGCGCTTCACTTTTGCGATTTTATAATAGTATATAGTCGTAATACTAATTAAGACTTATTGTTGTATGATGAAAATTTCAACACCAGCAGGTATTTTGGTTTTAGTTTTCGCGCTTTTTGTCGCAGTGTTATTGATTAGCGTTGTTTAATATTTTTGTTGCGTTGTTTCTTCGAATAAGCGAAACGCGCCTTTGGGCGCGTTTTTGAATTGTGAGCGGTAAAGGATTCGAACCCTTGGCCTTCTCGGCTTGCCCGCCCACCATTGGTATTTGTGCACCCTGTAGGATTCGAACCCCCGGCCTACTCGGTGTAAGCGAGTCGCTCTAGCCAACTGAGCTAAGGGTGCAAATATGGTGGGCGGGTGAATAAACGAGACGCTCTAACCGACTGAGCTAACCGCTCTGATTATTTCTTGTAGCTAATGAGCCGTCTAAAGTGCGGCCGAGAGGAGTTGAACCTCCACCCCATTGCTGGGACTACCACCTCAAGGTAGCGTGTATGCCAAGTTTCACCACGGCCGCATGAATTTGCATAAGGCAGATACGTCCCCCCTTTTTAAGCGGTAATTGCTCCTTCTTGTACTGATTCTTCTGGAGTGTTTTTTTGTTGATTTGTTTCTGGGTTATCTTCTTCTGATGTGGTTGTTTTGATTTCGGCTTGCGCTTCAATATCGTGCGCCACGAATTCTTTTCTCTTAAGCCTCGATTTTCTACCCTTAGCCTCTCTAATATAAAAGAGCTTTGCTCTTCTTACTTTGCCTCTACTAATAATTTCTATTTTCTCAACAACAGGTGAGTGTATAGGAAAGATTTTTTCTACTCCAATTCCACCAGTTACTTTTCGTACCGTAATGGTTGCCGTGATGCCTCTTCCGTGTTTCCTAGCTATTACTAGTCCTTCAAAGATCTGCATTCTTCCGGCATCTTTTTTTTCTCCAGCAGAAGATATTCGTTCATGAATTTTTACGGTATCTCCTGGTCGAACATCCAACATTTCATTTTTTAACTGCGACTTATTAAATTCTCTGATTTTCATGGTTATTTTTTTCAATATTTGTTAATACTATTGTTAATTCTTCTGGAAGCTTAGCCTCAAAGTCCATATCTTTATTATTTACCCTGATCTTTAGATAGTTTGAATGTAGAAATTGCCGTTTAAGTCCTTCTGGATTTTTTTGATTTTTAAAACCATACACTTTATCCCCGGCAACAGGGTGGTTTATATATGCCATGTGTGCTCTTATTTGGTGTTTCCTGCCTGTGATTGGCACAACTTCTATAAGATCATAATCCGAGAACCGCTTTAGTAATCTGTATTGGGTTTTTGCTTCTCGTTTTCCTTTGTCGTTTGGCGTTTGCGATATATATATTTTTTGCCTTAACCTATTTTTTGGAGCACGTCCTATAAAAGTTTCAATTGTGCCTAGCTTGTCTTTTAAATGGCCTATGATTAGGGCAATATATTTTTTCTTGACTTTCCTTTCTTTGAATTGTTTTTGCAAATCAGATAAT
Organism: uncultured Candidatus Saccharibacteria bacterium; assembly: GCA_964518135.1. GTDB lineage: Bacteria > Patescibacteriota > Minisyncoccia > Minisyncoccales > 2-12-FULL-40-12 > 2-12-FULL-40-12. Next base: position 3,874 of record CAZFEY010000017.1, on the reverse strand, counting down.
GTTGATTCGTTTTTAGCTATTAACAAGACACCAGAAGTATCTTTGTCTAGCCTATGAACTCTTAATGGGAAATCGTCAGAATTGATGCCGGCAGGTTTGTTAATAACGAGAATATCGTTATCTTCAAAAATTTTCTCAAAGGACATTGTTTTTATCTAAACTTTTCCTTGTGGGCTCGTGCAGGCTCGAACTGCAGACCTTCCCGCTCTTTTTTCTGTGGACGATACAGGGCTTGAACCTGTGACCTCTTCCGTGTCGAGGAAGCGCTCTGCCACTGAGCTAATCGTCCAGAGAAAGAGCGGGACGCTCTCTGCTTGCCAGCAGGCAGGTACCAACTGAGCTACGAGCCCATGGTCGGCGAGTTTACGGTAATTTAAAAACAATCCAATATCTTAACAGATTGATTTTTTAAATCAAGTCAATTGGTTTTGTGCGTAAACCCGATCAATGGTTATTGTTTCGAGGAGTGCTCTCTACAAGCGCAATTACAAGCAGCACAGGAACACGTGCATTCGCACGGAGCACCTATCTTATCGTGTTCTTCGCAGCCGCAGTCACAGGAAACGCAACAACCTTCTTGTCTATTTTCTTCCATATTTCAAAATATTGAACAAAACGACCTTTCATTGATTGTGTGTTTTGGTGTGCGCGAATGGGATCCCTGCCATGGGTGGGCAAAGAACCACCGACATTTATTTTATATTTCTCCTTAAGAATTTTGATGGGCATGGATGGGATCGAACCATCGACCCTGCGCTTATAAGACGCATGCTCTAACCACTGAGCTACATGCCCTTTTTCTGGCTACCTTTTTGCCTTACCAGTAATTTTTATGAGAAGATTAGTTTTTACCTTTTTTCCTATTATTTGTTCAAACTCTTCCTTCTCTATAATTTCTTTCTGAATTAAGGTTAAAGCTATTTTTTCTAATAATTTCGTATTCTTTTTTAATAATTCCTTTGTTTTTTCTTCACAGCTTTTTATAATCGCTGAAACTTCCTTATCTATTTTACTTGCGATTTGTTCAGAGTAATTTCTTATTTCAGATGAGGACGATGGCAAAAACATTAATTCGTCTCTTTCGCCAAAGGTAATAGGGCCAAATGACGACATGCCGTATTCTTTTACCATCCTTCTTGCCAGCTCAGAGGCTCTTTCCAGGTCGTTATGGGCTCCCGTGGTGATTTCCCCGAATTTTAAATACTCTGCGCAGTATCCGCCAAGAGACACCGATATTTCAGCTAGAAATTCTGATTTACTCCTGAATTTTTTTTCTTCGGCAGGCGCTTTCAATGTGTATCCACCAGCCATGCCTCGCGATATTATCGATACCTTTCTGACCGGTTCTGATTCTGGCAGTAACGCGGTGATTAAGGCGTGGCCGCCTTCATGGAAAGCCGCAATCTCTTTTTCTTTTTTTGACAGGATATGCGATCTTCTCTCCGGTCCCAATAAAACCTTTTCAATGGATTCCAATAATTCTTCTTGTCCGACTTGATTTTTATTCTTTCTGGCGGTTAAAATAGCTGCTTCATTCATGACATTAGCCAAATCAGCTCCTGAGAAACCGGGCGTTCTTTCGGCTACTTCTCTTAGTTTTGTATTTGATGATAAGGGTTTTCCTATAGAATGGATTTTCAAGATTTCTTCCCTTTCTTCAATATCCGGAAGGTCTAGAACAACTTTTCTGTCAAATCTGCCGGGTCTTAAAAGAGCCGAATCCAAAACGTCGGGCCTGTTTGTTGCCGCAAGAACAATTATTTTATCGTTTGACTCAAAGCCATCCATCTCGGTTAATAGCTGGTTTAAGGTTTGCTCTCTTTCTTCGTGTCCTCCAGTGATGGCTGGTCCTCTGCTCCTACCGATAGCGTCCAACTCGTCTATAAAAATTAGACAGGGCTGATGCTTTTTCGCCTCTTGAAAGAGCGATCTTACTCGGCCAGACCCTACTCCTACGAATAATTCAACGAACGAAGAGCCAGCTACTGAAAAGAAGGGAACATTGCTTTGGCCGGCAACTGCTCTGGCTAATAAGGTTTTTCCGCAACCAGCTGGTCCAACCAACAATACGCCTTTTGGAATTTTAGCGCCAATTTTTAGGTATTTTTGAGGATTTTTTAGGAAATCAACTATTTCTTCGAGTTCTAGCTTCGCTTCTTTTAAACCAGCAACATCTTTAAATGTTATTTTTTCTTTAGGATGCCCTTCGGCTCCAAATAGCCTAGCCTTGGCTTTTGTGAAATCAAATGCCTGCATTGCTCCGGTTCTGGCTTGTCTAAAAAGCATCCAAAAGAAGACCCCAATAATGATAAGCGGAAGAATTGTAAATAATAACGGAGCAAGCCATCCCCAGACTCCGCCAGAATCTTCTTTGGTTTCCAATTCAATATTGTTTAGTTTTTCCTTGTTTACTCCGTAATTAATCAATGATTGAGAAAGAGCAGCTTCCGTTTCTTTTCTGGACTTAGCCATTGTATCGTCTTGAAAAACGATCTCTAGGTTGTTTCCTTGGACTGTGATTTTTTTCACATTTCCATTGTTGATTTCAGATACTAATTGCGTAAAAGATAGTTCCTTTTTATCCTCTAGAGGTCCTGCCACTAATGCAAAAAGACCGGATATGACGATAAATATTAAAATGACCAACAAGAAATTTTTTAGCAAATTTTTCATTTTGTTTTACTTAATTCTTTACGGGATTACTATAACAAAAAACCCATTGATTATCAACGAGTTTTGGTTATGGACTTTTTCTGGATTTTAATTTCCTATTTTTCCGCGATTAGCTTAAGACTCATTTTGTGTTCGGCTGGAGAGATGGATATGATCTCAAAATCATACTCTTTATCTATTTCTAGTTTTTCTTGCATTGCAGATTGCGTGCCAAATTCAGATATATGAATCAGTCCTTGTATGTTCGGAGTGTCTTTAGATGTGAGTTGAACAAAAGCTCCAAAAGGGTTCAATTTTGTTACTTTTCCCTTAGCGATGTCGCCCTTTTTGTATTTTTCATCAATACCTTCCCAAGGGTCTTTTTTGAGAGCCTTTAGAGATAGCGAGACTTTACCGCCCGATATATCAATAATTTTTGCTTTTACTTTTTCACCGACTTTTACAATATCTGCTGGGTTCTCTATGAGTTGCCAATCGAGTTCTGATATGTGAATTAGTCCCTCCATGAATTCTTCTCCGGGCTCCTTGCTGAATCTTATGAAGGCGCCGAACTCCAAAACCGCAGTTATTTCACCTTCAATAATATCTCCGACTTTATAGCTTTCTAACATTTCCTGGATCTTGGGATTTCCATTGGCTTTTTCAGAGAGAATTAATTTCTCGTCTCTTTCTGACACGTCAAAAATCTTAACTTCTAATTCTTGGCCGATGAATTTCTGCAATTCTTTTAAGATTTTCATTGAATCTCCGCCTTCAACGCGCGGATAGTGCTCGGTTGATAATTGAGAAACCGGAAGAAAGGCAGGAATTCCGGAAACTTCCGCTAGTAAACCTCCTTTGTTGGCTTTTTGTATTTCTACTTTTAAAGTTTCCCCCTTTTCCTTTTTCTGTTTTAGTTGTTCCCATGCTAATTCTCTGCCTGCTTCAAAAATAGAGAGCTCAACATAACCCTCATCATTTTCAACATCAACGATTTTTGCGGGAATAGTATCGCCAATTTTCAGATCTTTTAAAGTGTCTTTGGCTACTTGATATTCTCTGCCATAAATAATGCCCGTTTTAAAATTTCCCAAATCCAAGAAAATTGCTGATTTTCCTTTTTCAACCACTCGACCCTCTATAATGTCTCCAGTCCTCGGCAATTTCAAAAAATTATCTTTTTGTATTGTTTCCTCCATGATGGTTATTTTACATATTTTTA
>CAZFEY010000016.1:0-15022 GCA_964518135.1 uncultured Candidatus Saccharibacteria bacterium | reverse complement strand
TTTATTTTTCAGAAATTGAATTTATCCAAGGCAAAAGCTACAAAACCCTAACTGATGCCATAGTTATGGAGCGTTTCGATTCAACAAAAAAAAGCCTTCGGAAAATGGCCATTGCGAATAAAACCGCCAGATTATGCTGTAAGCTCCTAAAACATAACGAACCAGACGATAGTATTTGGCAATTAGTCAAAGAAACTTTTTACAGAATCAATGACAATAAGGAGAATTTTAGTATTTTATTGGCTTATTATTTTTTCTGCTGGAATCTCATTTCTTTATTAGGATATGGGCCAGAATTACAAACGTGCTTTTGTTGTTATAAAAAAATTAAACCAGAAAGATTATATTTTAGTCCGTCGAATGGCGGTATAATGTGTTCTTCTTGTTACGAAAATAATTCATCAAAAGTCATGTCTTTGAAGAAAGATTGCCGCTATATTAGATCGGATATAATTAAAATCTTACGCATGGTCTTGTTGGGTGATTGGCAAACTGTTTCTAAGTTAAATCTTGTTCCAGCTCACCAAAAACATTTAAAAGAGGCTTCAGAGTATTTCGTCTCTTCCATTCCAGCCTACTCTGATTAAATCAATGATGTATTCAAATTAAGCTTAAAAACTGGTAAGATGTATTCATAATTATCAAAACCAATGAGAAAGAAATTAACTATTATCATTCTGATTCTCTTTGTTATTGTGTTGGCGCTGGGAATATGGGTTTTACAAAGAAATGTTTATTCTAGGGAAATTGTAAGATTGGAAATTCTTGGCCCTTCCGAGGCAGAATTAGCCAGTGAGGTAGAATATGTTGTGAGATATAAAAACAACGGCAATATCCGTTTGGAAAGTCCGGTGCTTATCTTTGAGTTTCCCAAAAACGCAGAGGTGATTAACGATCCTTCGGGTAATGGCAATGGGCGCTTAAGAAAGGAAAAAGAATTGGCCGATATCAATCCTGGCGAGGAAAACAAAGTCAGTTTTAAAGGTAGATTGTTTGGCAAAGAGAACGAGGCTATAACCGCCAAAGTCTGGCTTAAATATCGCCCCAAAAATTTAACAGCGTATTACGAGTCGGCAACCACCTTCACTACAACAATAAAAAGTGTCCCTCTTACTTTTGAATTCGATATGCCATCCAAGGTAGATCCGGGCAAGGAAGGTTTGTTTAGATTGAATTATTTTTCCAATCTTAATTATCCTCTTTCTGGTCTAAGGATTAAGGTTGAGTATCCTTCCGGTTTTGAATTTGTACAAAGTCAACCAAAGGCCTTGGCAAATAATGAATGGGAAATTCCTTTACTCAACAAGGCAGAGGGAGGAAGAATAGCTATCACCGGAAAAATGAGCGGCGAGATAAGTGAAACAAAAATATTTCGGGCGAGTTTGGGTATTTGGCGCGGCGAAAAATTCATCTTACTAAAAGAGATAACGCGTGGCGTGGAAATAGCAAGGCCATCGATTTTTATATCCATGAAAATAAACGATTCGCCAGAATATGTTGCTAATCCTGGAGATTATCTTCACTACGAAATTTTCTTCAAAAATACTGGCGATCAGGTTTTTGAAAATTTATTCTTAGTTGTTCAATTAGAAAAAAGCGTTTTTAATTTTGATACCATTCAAGTTTCTGCTGGTCAGGTTCAAAAAGAAGCGTCTTCCATAATTTGGGATAACAATATCGTGCCGCAGCTCAAGTTTTTGCCTGGTATGGAAGAGGGGAAAGTAGAGTTTTTTGTTAAACTGAACGACGAATTGCCTCCGGGACCCGTTATCAGAACGAAAATATCGTTAAGCTTTATTGAAGAGGAGTTTATCAATAAGATAAATACCAAACTAGCCCTAGTCCAAAAAGGCTATTTCAACAACGGTCCATTTAAAAACGCAGGACCATTGCCGCCTCAAGTTGGTCAGCCTACTTCTTATACTATTTCTTGGCAAGTAAAAAATGCCTACAGCGATGTTAGGAATTTAAAAGTGGTAGCTGTTTTACCGCCACAAGTTAAATTGACCGGTGATCTTGCCCCAGAAGACGCGCGCCTGGTCTTTGATCAGGACAGCCGAGAAATCATATGGGAAATTGGAGATTTACCGCAAAAAAGCACCAGTCCGGAGATATTTTTTCAGGTCTCTTTGATTCCCGATATCGCACAAAAGGGTTCGATGGCTGGTTTAATTTCTTCGGCTAGGGCTATTGGAGAAGACGTTTGGACCGGAAAAACCATAGAGTCAGAAATATATTCAGTTACTACCGATCTTCCAGACGACTCAACGATAATGGATTTTCAAAGCGTCGTGCAGTAGCGACAAGCAAATTTTACCAATCACTCTAATCAAATTGCTTTATTAAAAAAAGCAGCGAGAATTTAATGGATCCCGTTAGAGATTATTTACGACGGGAAAAATATAATTATAATTATGGCGATAAAAGACAAGGCGGAAATTTCTAATGGGATGGAAAAGATTATTTCTTTGTGTAAAAGGCGGGGTTTTATATTTCCCGGATCTGAAATTTATGGTGGTTTAGCTAATTCTTGGGACTTTGGACCATTGGGTGTTGAGTTAAAAAACAACATTAAAAAGCTTTGGTGGAAAAAATTCGTTCATCAAAGAGATGATATTGTTGGTTTAGATTCTTCTATTATTGCTCAATCTAAAATATGGGAAGCAAGTGGTCACCTAAAAGAATTTTCTGATCCATTAATAGAATGCAAAAAATGTCATCAGAGATTTAGACAAGGCGAAATCGAAAATTCATGCCCGAGTTGTAGCAATAAAGAATTTACCGAAGACAAACAATTTAATTTAATGTTTAAAACCAATCTTGGGCCGGTTGAGGGAGACACAGCTTACTTGCGTCCTGAAACTGCCCAAGGTATGTTCGTTGATTTTAAAAACATCTTGAATTCAAATCGATTGAAAATTCCTTTTGGTATTGCCCAGATCGGAAAAGCCTTTCGTAATGAGATTACTCCGGGAAACTTTATTTTTAGAACTCGTGAATTTGAGATGATGGAAATAGAGTATTTTATTAAAGAAAAAGATTGGGAGAGCAGTTTTGAAGATTGGAGAAAGGAAATGCATGATTGGATGAAAATGATTGGTATTGATGCTAAAAAAATTCACGAAATAGAGGTGCCAGAGAAGGAAAGAGCGCATTATTCCAAGAGAACGATTGATTTTGAGTATGAATTTCCGTTCGGACAAAAAGAGTTGTACGGGTTAGCTTATAGGGGCGATTTTGACCTTAAAAATCACGAGAAAGCATCTGGCAAAAGCCTAAAATATAGAGATGCGGACACTGGAGAAGAATTTCTACCCCACGTTATCGAGCCAACATGGGGAGTAGAAAGATCTGTTCTGGCTATTTTAGATTCTAGCTACCAAGAGGAAAAAGACAGAATGGTTCTTAAGTTAAATTATCAATTAGCTCCTTATAAAGCAGCTGTTTTCCCGTTATTGGCCAATAAGCCCCAGCTTGTAGATCTGGCAAAGAGTATTTATAGTGATTTACGAAAAGAAATTATGGTAGATTGGGATAGTCGAGGGAATGTCGGTAAAAGATATTATGCTCAAGACGAAATCGGTACTCCGTTTTGTATTACTGTAGACTTCGACAGCTTAGAGAGTAAAGACGTTACAATCCGCGATAGGGACACAACAAAGCAGGAAAGGGTTAAGATCCAAGATTTGTTTAATGTCATGAAGCAAAAACTAGAAAAATAAACAAGTTTGTTCTTCGAATAAACAAGTTTGTTCTTCGAATAAACAAGTTTGTTTCTGATGAAATAAATGTTTAAGAAAACAACTTTAAAAAACGGATTAAGGATTATTGTTACCCCACTCAAAAACACAAAGGCTGTTACGACTTTGGTTTTGATTGGAACGGGATCAAAATACGAGACAAGACGAATTAACGGTATTTCTCATTTATTGGAACACATGATTTTTAAAGGGACAAAAAAAAGACCAAAGACAATTGATATTTCCAAAGAGTTAGATAGGGTTGGCGGCATCTACAACGCTTTTACGGGAAAAGAATTTATGGGGTATTGGGTAAAGGTTGATGCTGACCATTTCAATTTATCCTGCGACGTTCTGTCTGATATGGTTTTTAATTCTCTGTTTCGCAAAGAAGAGATGAGTAAAGAAAAAAAAGTCATTTTCGAGGAAATTAATATGATGAAAGATAATCCACAGGGATATATATTAGATTTGTGGGAAGAATTATTATATGGTAATCAGCCGGCTGGTTGGATGATATCTGGCGACAGAAAAACTCTACAAAAAATAACCAGAGAAGATGTTGTTTCTTACTTTAAATCATACTTTGTGGCCAGCAATGCGGTAATTTCTATAGCAGGTAACGTGGACGCAGAAAAAACCATTAATGAAGCAAAGAAATTTTTCGATAAATTTAGAACAAATAAAAAACCCCAAAAAAAAGAGGTAACGGAAAAGCAATTTTTTCCAGGGGTTTCGCTCCACTTTAAAAAAACAGATCAAACGCATCTTTGTTTGGGAGTCAGAGCTTTTAATCTTTTTGATCCCAAAAGACACATCGTAGACGTTATGGCCGGGATATTGGGAGGAGTAATGAGCTCCAGGCTTTTTATTAAAATTAGAGAGCAACAAGGACTTGCTTATTACATAAGAACAATGCCGGAACAGTATACTGATACGGGTTATTTAGTTACGCATGCCGGCGTAGACAACAAGAAGTTTTTCGATGTTTTGAAAATTATATTGCAAGAATACAGGGATCTTAAAGAAAATAAAGTTTCGAAAGAAGAACTGACAAAGATAAAAGACAATATCAAGGGCCATATTCACTTGGGATTGGAAACGTCTGATGCATGGGCATCTTATAATGGCGGCCAAGAGGTGTTAAGAGGGAAGATTTTAACTCCAGCAGAAGAGTGCGCGTTAATTGATAAAATCACACAAGAGGATATTATAAATATAGCGAGGGAGATATTTCAGAAAAACCGCCTTAATTTGGCTTTAATTGGGCCATCGCGCGATAAAAAGAAAGTGTTATCAATATTAAACTCTGCCTTATGAGCGAAAACGAAGGTCGCATATTAGATATTTCCTGGAACACAATACTTAAAATCGGCTTATTGATAGTAGCTTTTTACATCCTTTATCAAATTAAAGACATTTTGGTTTGGTTTGTTTTTGCATTGATTATTGCGATATTGATGAATCCTGTGGTTGATTTTCTAAGAAGATTCAGGATTCCACGTTCTTTGGCTGTTTTTTTGGCCTATATTGGTTTTTTTGGAATCTTCTTTTTGCTTATCTATTTCACTGCGCCATCGTTTGTTTCAGAAATCCAAGAATTTTCTAAAGTTTTGCCTCAATATTTCGAACAAGCTTCCCCGTCGCTGAAGAAATTAGGCGTAAGGGCTCTTGAAGATGCGGGTAGCTTCATTGATTTTCTAGGAAAAACGTTAGACAAAATAACAGCAAATATCCTCAATATTTTATATTTGATTTTTGGAGGTATCTTCTCTTCAATTTTCATACTAACGATTGCGATATTTATTTCTTTAGAAGATAAATGGGTTGAAAAATCAATTATGGCATTGTTTCCGCAGAAACACGAAGATTTTGCGCTATCAGTTTTTAGAAAGTGCCAAAAAAAAGTTACAAACTGGTTTTTGACGAGGGTGATTTCTTCTGTATTTGTCGGTTTGGCCACATATCTGTCGTTATTGATTTTCCAAGCTCCCTATCCTTTCTCTCTTGGATTTGTTGCGGGCGTATTAAATTTCGTGCCAATCATTGGACCGGCAGTAACCGGTATTCTTATGTTTATCGTTGTCGCGTTGGATGATTTATTTAAAGCTATCTTTGTCGTGGTTATTTTTATTGTAATCCAGCAAATTGAAGGCAGTATTGTAATGCCCCTTCTTTCAAGAAAATTTATTGGTATTTCCCCGGTTTTGGTGTTGGTGGCGCTTGCTGTTGGTGGTGTGCTTTGGGGATTTCTTGGCGCTATTTTGGCAGTACCATTAGCTGTAATCATTGTTGAATTCGTAAAAGACTTTTTAAAAAAGAAAAAAGAGGAAGAAGCATTATTATGAGTTCTTTTTATGTTGTCGCAACCCCTATTGGAAATCTTGAAGATTTCAGCTTTCGCGCCCTCCGTATTTTAAAGGAGGTCGATTTAATTTTATGTGAAGACACAAGAGTTACAAAAAGACTGCTAGATAGGTACGATATCAATACGAAAACTCTTAGCTATCATCAGCATTCAAATTTACAAAAAGTAGAATATATTATCGATCTTTTGCGGCAAGGCAAAAATTTGGCCTTAGTTTCTGATGCTGGTACCCCAGGCGTCTCTGATCCGGGGAATGAATTAGTATTTAAAGTTTATAGTTCGGGATTTAAGGTTGTGCCAGTACCGGGCCCCAGTGCTTTAGTTGCTGCGGCTAGTATTGCTGGTTTACCAATGGACAAGTTTCTATTTTTAGGTTTTCCGCCAACCAAAAGAAAAAGGAAAAAGTTTTTTCAAGAAGTTATAGATTCTAAATACCCGGTCGTTTTTTACGAATCCTCTCATAGAATTCTAAAGGCCCTGCAGGAATTAAAAGAAATTGATAATGATATAGATTTAGTAGTTTGCCGTGAGCTAACCAAACAATTCGAATCGGTTCATCGTGGTAAAATCGGAGAGGTTTTGGATCAATTGACAAAGGGAGAAATTAGAGGAGAATTTGTGGTAATAGTAAATAGAGCATGAAAAAGAATTTTTATTTTTCGAAGAAAAACAAAGTTTTTGAGCGACCGGCGAAAGGTTTTTACCTTACAACTTCAATAGCCTATACCAATGCGCCACCGCACCTGGGTTTTGCGTTGGAGCTTATTCAGACTGACGTTGTAGCTAGATACAATCGTATTTTAGGTAAAAAAGTATTTTTTCTTACGGGGACTGATGAGCATGGTGTAAAAGTTGCCAAAGCCGCCGCAAAATATGGTAAGACCCCGAAAGAATTTGTCGATACAATATCAGACAAATTCAAAAGCCTCAAACCCCTTTTAAACATATCTAATAATGATTTCATCAGAACTACCGATCAGAAAAAGCATTGGCCCGTGGTTAAGAAGATTTGGTTGAAACTTCAAAAAAACGGAGATATTTACAAAAAAAAGTATCAAGGTTTGTATTGTTCGGGCTGCGAAGCTTTTATTACCCAAAAAGATCTTAAAGACGGGAAGTGTGTTTTACACCAGAAGGAACCCGAAAAAGTAGAAGAAGAAAATTATTTCTTCCGACTTTCTAAATACACAAAGAAAATAAAAGATTTGATCGCGAAAGATAAGTTAAAAATTATTCCGAGCTCCAAGAAAAAGGAAATGCTTACCTTTCTAGAAAATGGGCTGGAGGACATTAGTTTTTCCCGTCCCAGAAAGGACTTAAAATGGGGTATTCCAGTGCCGGGTGACGACACTCAAACTATTTACGTTTGGGCAGATGCCTTAACCAACTATATTTCTGCCATTGGTTATGGAACGGCAAAATTCAAGCAGTGGTGGCCGGCCGATATCCATTTCGTAGGTAAAGATATTCTAAAATTCCACTCCCTTATCTGGCCCGGGATATTATTATCGTTAAAATTACCTCTGCCTAAAACTATATTTGTTCACGGTTTTATTAATGTAGATGGTCAGAAAATGTCTAAGTCGTTAGGTAACGTGATTAATCCTTTAGAATTGGTTAAAAAGTATGGGGTTGATCCTGTAAGATATTTTCTTTTACGGGAACTTCCGCCAACCGAAGACGGTGATTTTACATACGAAAAGTTTGAGGAAAGATATAATGCCGACTTGGCCAAGGGTCTTGGTAATTTGGTTTCCAGGACAATCTCGCTTAGTTCAAAATTGAGTATTAAACCAAAAACCACCATTAGTAATCCCAAACTCAAAATGATCATAAATAAGATTAATAAAAATTACAAAAAGTCTATCGAGGAATTTCGATTTAACAATGCCCTAGCTGAAATTTGGGAATTGGTTGGTTTCTGTGATCGCTATATAGATACAAAAAAACCCTGGCAAGAATCTAAAGAACAAAAAGAAATTATTGGTAATCTTTTATTCGCAATTAGCGAAATAGCTAAACTACTAGAGCCTTTTTTGCCGGAAACCACAGAAAAAACGACAAAGCAATTAAGAAATAATAAGTATTATTCATTATTTCCTAGGATTGTTAGATAGAGAATGTTGATTGACACACACGCGCACTTAAATTTTTCGGCGTACAAGGAAGACATAGATGAGGTTATAAAAAGAACCCTAGATAACAATATCTGGGTTATTAATGTTGGCTCTCAAGGCACAACTAGTAAGAGGGCAGTGGAATTAGCGGAAAAATATGGGAAAGGCTTGCCTGCCGGTAGGCAGGGAGTTTTCGCCGCAGTTGGTTTGCACCCGATACACCTGGAAGAAAGAAAAGTTGATATTTCAGAAGTAGACCCCCAAAACGTTTTTACAACTCGCGCCGAAGAATTTGATTATAATTACTACAAAGAATTAGTCCGTTCGGCGAACTCGGGACAAGCCCATCCCAAGGTAGTTGCTATTGGCGAAATCGGGCTTGATTATTATTACAGGCCGAAAACCAAAATCAAATTGGAGGCTTTCAAAAAAAAGCAAAAAGATACTTTTTTGCAGCAGTTAAATTTAGCAAAAGAATTAAATTTACCAGTTATTTTTCATAGTCGAGTAGCACACAAAGACTTAATCGGTCTTTTAAAGAGCAACCCGGAGGCTCGGCCAGACAAAGCCGTGGCGCATGGTTTTGTTGGCAACTCGGAAGAACTTAAGGAATATTTAAATTTTGGCTATTCCATCGGTATTAACGGAATAATATTTAAAAAGATAGAGGGAATTGATTTTGAGGCGAATATAAAACAAATTCCAATAGGGCAAATTGTTGTTGAGACAGATGCTCCCTATTTGTCCCCGCCAATGGCGCCAGATAGAAATGAGCCGATATATTTAAAATACATAGTTGAGGAAATTGCCAGAATCAAGGGAATGGGGTATGAAAGAGTTGAAGAAGCGACTACGGAAAACGCTCTAAAGTTGTTTGATTTAAATGAAATATAATCCTGAAGCCATAGAGAAAAAATATCAGGAGGTTTGGGATAAAAACCAGGCTTTTAAAGCGGAGAATTATTCTAAAAAGCCAAAGTTTTATACTTTGGTTGAATTTCCTTATGCGTCAGGGTCTGGTTTGCACGTTGGACATTGCCGAAGTTATATTGCTTTAGATGTTATTTCTCGCAAAAAAAGAATGAAAGGTTTTAATGTTTTATTTCCTATGGGGTGGGACGCTTTTGGCTTGCCAACAGAAAATTATGCGATTAAAACAGGTACTCATCCGGTAGTAGTCACAAAGGAGAACACAGATAATTTTAAAAAACAACTTCAGTCGCTGGGTTTTTCTTTTGATTGGTCCCGCGAGATTAATACTTCTGACCCTTCTTATTATAAATGGACCCAGTGGATTTTTATTCAGCTTTTCAAAAAAGGATTGGCGTATAAAGCAAAAATACCTATTAATTGGTGTCCGTCTTGCAAGATTGGATTGGCAAATGAAGAGGTAATAGCGGGTAATTGCGAAAGGTGTGGAACCAAGGTCATCCAAAAAGAAAGAGAGCAATGGCTTTTGAAAATAACTAAATACGCAGATAGACTATTGGAAGATTTGGAAAAGGTAGATTATCCGGAAAGAGTGAAGGTGGCGCAGAAAGAGTGGATAGGCAAAGGCGATGGTTGGAATATAAAATTCCAGATAAAAGACTCAAAAGATCAAATCGAGGTGTTCACAACCCGCATAGACACTCTTTTTGGCACAACTTTTTTAGCTTTATCTCCCGAACATCCGATAATAGAAAAATTGAAAGATCAAATTTTAAATCTCAAAGTTGTTGATAAATATAGGAATGATCTAAAGAATAAAAAACAAAATAAAGATCAAAAAGAAAACGCAAAAAGCGGTATAGAATTAAGAGGAGTTGTCGCGATAAATCCGGCAAATGATAAAGAAATTCCTGTTTTTGTCGCGGATTATATTTCTATGCAATACGGTAAAGGCGCTATTATGGCTGTTCCCTGTCATGACCAGAGAGATTTTGAATTCGCCAGAAGTCATAACCTTGCCTTTATGGAAGTTATAGAGCCATACCAAGCGCACAGAACCTTGCCTCAAAAAGCGCCTTGGATTACTACTGGTGGCCAATTCGAATTGCCCTATGAGGGAGAAGGATTTTTAATAAATTCAGGTAGGTTTGATGGTTTGCCTTCTCATGGCGCGAGAATTAGAATTGGTGAGTGGTTAACAAAAAAGACAGGTAAAATTGCCGAGAAAGTAACATGCTATAAATTAAGAGATTGGATTTTTTCAAGACAGAGATACTGGGGCGAACCAATCCCAATGGTTTATTGTAAAAAGTGTGCCAGTCTGCCAGCTGGGCAGGGTTGGGTTCCGTTAAAAGAATCCGATTTACCATTGGAGTTGCCCGACATAAAAGAATATAAGCCTACCGACGAAGGAGATTCACCCTTGGCCAAGATTAAAAAGTGGACAAATTTAGCTTGCCCTAAGTGCGGTTCAGCCGCACGAAGGGAGACCGATGTAATGCCGAACTGGGCAGGGTCAAATTGGTATTATATGCGCTATTGCGACCCGAGCAACGATAAGAAATTCGCCGATCCCAAGCTGCTTGAATATTGGCTCCCAGTCGATTGGTATAATGGAGGCATGGAACACGCGACTCTTCATTTATTGTATTCAAGGTTTATTTACAAGTTTCTGTGGGACATAGGAGCTGTGCCAAAATCATTAGGACCAGAGCCTTATAAAAAAAGGACTTCTCATGGTATTATTCTTGGCGAAGGAAGTGTCAAAATGTCAAAATCCAAGGGCAACGTGATAGATCCAGTAAAAATAGCAAAAGAATTTGGGACAGATACATTGAGGGTATACCAAATGTTCATGGGTCCTTATGAGCAAATGATTCCTTGGGATGTAAAGGGCGTGAAGGGGGCAAGAAGATTTTTAGAAAAGGTTTGGGACATTGCAGAAAAAAACATTGAATATCTGAAAGATAAAACCGCCTTAAGTATTGAAAAAGCGCTCCATAGAACCATTAAGAAAATAACAGGAGATATTGATAATCTGAAATTTAACACAGCCGTCAGTTTTTTGATGGAATTTTGTAATTCGTGGAAAGATAGCGGTAGTTATTTAAATAAGAAAGACTTAGGTTCGTTTTTAAAGATTCTTTATCCTTTTGCTCCGCATATATCCGAAGCGCTCTGGGAAAAAGCGGGATTTGAAGGACTGTGCATTGCCCAATCGTGGCCAAAATACGATAAGACCTTAGCTCAACCAGAAAAGATAGTGCTTATTCTGCAGGTAAATGGCAAGATGCGAGATAAGTTAGAAATCGATGGCGAAATTACTGAAGTAGAATTGAAAGAGCTAGTTTTGTCAAAAGAAAATATTAAAAAATGGATCAAAGGGAAAGAAGTGAAAAAAGTTGTTTTCGTTCCCCAAAAGTTAATGAATATAGTTGTTTAATAATGGAAACAAAGATTAAAGCGGTTGTATTGGCGGCGGGTAAGGGTA
Organism: uncultured Candidatus Saccharibacteria bacterium; assembly: GCA_964518135.1. Lineage (GTDB taxonomy): Bacteria > Patescibacteriota > Minisyncoccia > Minisyncoccales > 2-12-FULL-40-12 > 2-12-FULL-40-12. The sequence goes on along the minus strand of CAZFEY010000016.1, from coordinate 3,376 downwards.
TGAGATTTAGGCCATTAACTAATAATCGCCCAAAACCACTTCTTAAGACTTTGGATAAGGCCGTATTAGAACATAATCTTAATCAACTAAATAGATTGGTTGATGAGGTGATTTTAGTTATTGGATACAGGGGAGAAATTATAAAAAATACATTTGGATTCCAGCATAGGAAATTAAAGATTCGTTACCTGGAACAAAATCCTCCCAAGGGTACGGGTGACGCCGCCAAATTAGCTTCTCCTTTTCTCAAGGATAAATTCCTTCTTTTAAACGGAGACGATCTCTATAGTAGAGAAGATATCGAAAGGGTGTTAAGTAAGTTTCCCTCTATTTTATTGGCAGAAACCAAGGATCAATCTAACTTTGGCGCGATTGATCTTAGGAACAGATTGGTGAAAGGGATAATAGAAAAACCCAAAAATTCTGATAGTCAACTGGTGAATACCGGACTTTATTTCTTGCCGAAAAAGATTTTGAACTGCAAAATCGAATTGTCTCCAAGAGGAGAGTATGAATTCACGGATTGTATAAACAGTTTCGTTAAAAAAGAGAAATTGTATTATGTGCAGGCGGAACGTTGGTGTCCGCTTTCTTATCCTTGGAATTTATTCGATGCCAACGAGTTTTTATTGGCAGAGGCAAAAAGATCAATAGAAGGGCGCATTGAAAAGAATTGTCGCGTGAAAGGCAAAATTATTCTTAAAGAAGGAGCTGTTGTGGGAAATGGGAGTCATCTTGAGGGACCGATTTATATTGGTAGAAATTCTGTTGTTGGATCCAAATGCCGCTTAAAGGGTCCATTGAGCATTGGGACAAATGTTATTTTGGGACAAGGGGCTGAAGTTGAGCATTCTATCATTGGCGACCGTTCAGAGATCGATAAATCGGTATACGTGGCAGATTCCATTATCGGCGGTGATTGTAAATTGGCAGCTGGTACAAAAATCATTAATTCCAGACCAGATAAGACAACAATAAAGGTTAATACAAACGGAAAGGTCATTGATACGAACCTTATAAAATTCGGTTGCATTATTGGAGATGGGGCAAGAATAGGCGGAAAAAGCTCCATAATGCCCGGCGTTGTAATTGGCAAAGGAGCTATTATTGGTTTTCGATCTACAATTATTAATAACGTGCCAGACGATGTCATATTTTCTGACAAGACCCAGAAAACGATCAAGCATTTATAAATATGCCAGAGCATACAGAAGAAGCAAAAGATTTCATAAACTTAGGCATTGTCCTTAACGAAAAAGGAGAGGTTTTAATGATAAAAAGAAGAGAGCCAGAAATTGGCAAAGATGATTCTGTTTTGGAGTGGGCATTTCCAGCCGGCAAACAACGCCTCAATGAATCCAGAGAGGAATGTGTAAAAAGGGAGATTTTGACCGAAACCGGCTATGATGTTGAATCGCTAAGACAGATTGATTTAGCATTCCATCCTCAATTTCCGATAATGATTGTTTATCACTCGTGCAGATTAAATAATCCAGAGCCAATTGCCAAGCCCCAAGAACCCGACGAGGTAGCCGAGATAAGGTGGGTGAAGCCAAGCGAGATTAGAAATTTAATTACAACCCAGCTTAATCCAAAAGTGGCAAGAGAATTGGGCATATGAAAGATTTTTTTATTGCAATCAGGAATGCGCTAATTCGTTTTTTGTATAAATTGGTTGCAAAACCAATCTTTTTTCTGCAAGACCCAGAGAAGGTTCACGATAAAATTACGTTCGTCGGACAATTATTGGGTGATAGCCTTTTCTTAAGGAGTATCACTGCCTTATTTTTTAGTTATTCCAATAAGGCCTTAAAACAGGAAATCCTAGGGATGAAATTTAAAAATCCCATAGGACTAGCTGCTGGCTTTGATAAGAACGCGGTTTTGTATAATATTTTGCCCTCGGTTGGTTTTGGCTTTGCAGAATTAGGCTCTTTTACTGGAGAGCCTTGCAAGGGGAATGAGGGTACCAGACTTTGGCGCTTAAAGAAATCAAAGGCGCTGGTAATCTATTACGGTCTCAAAAATGATGGCAGTAAAATTATTAGCAAACGACTCGTAGGTAAAAAATTTAGAATTCCAATTGGCACAAGCGTTGCTAAAACCAACAGCAAAGACACAGTAGAATTACAAGCCGGAATTCAAGATTACGTCAAAGCATTTAGGTGTTTTGTGGATGTCGGCGACTATTTCGTCATTAATATTAGCTGCCCAAATGCTTTTGGCGGAGAGCCATTTTGCGATCCGACCAGATTAGACAATCTTTTGGTAGAAATAGATAAAATTGAAACCAAAAAACCAATATTTCTTAAGATCGCAGCCGACTTAAGTTATACCGAAGTTGATAGCTTAATAAATACGGCAGAACGCCACAGAGTACACGGTTTTATATGTACCAATCTCACCAAAGATAGAAATAATAAGAAGATAATAGATAATAATATTCCAAAGGTAGGGGGTATAAGCGGAAAGGCAATGGAAGATATATCAAACAGCGTAATTAGCTATGTTTATAAAAAGACCAAAGGAAAATTCGTAATTATTGGCTGTGGTGGGGTATTTTCTGCGAAAGATGCTTATAGAAAAATAAAACTAGGGGCTAATTTGGTAGAGTTGATTACCGGAATGATTTTCGAAGGCCCCCAGCTTATAAGCGAAATAAATCAAGGACTTGTTTGTCTTCTAAAAAAAGACGGCTTTACCAATATTTCTCAAGCCATCGGTAGCGGTAATAAATAAACGATAACAAATCAATTATCTTAGAGCGCCGAAAGAAGCGCCTTTTTGAGTCGAGACAGATCAGATTCGCGGGGAATTGTTACTCTGATACAATTTTTCAAAACCTTTTTTCCGTCTAGATAATTATTTAAATTAGTCACAAGGATACGCTTATTTTTTAATTTCTCAACTACAGATTTGGAATTTTTAACCTTGATAGTAACAAAATTTGCCTTGCTGGGACAAAAATCAACACCGTTTTGTAAAAGAAAATTAACAAATTCTTTTTTTGTTCGATTGATTTGTAAAACTTGACGGTGGATGCGTGCGAAATCAGCAAAGGTAAGATTATTAATTTCTTCTATGCCCGCTCGGCTGACTTCGAACAATTTACCTCTAACTTCTTCTAATAGCCTTGCCCTTTTTTCTTCGGTGATAATATAGCCTATGCGTGTACCGGCCAGGCCAAGCGCCTTAGATATGGTTCTGATCACTATGAGATTGGGGAATTTATTTACTAGACGACTGACGGTTACGCCACAAAATTCAAAATAGGCCTCATCTACAACAGCTATAGCGTTAATCTTTTTTGCCCAAACGATTAATTCTGTTAATTCCTTAATAGATAATGCATAGCCCAAAGGATTATTTGGATTAG
>CAZFEY010000015.1:0-15172 GCA_964518135.1 uncultured Candidatus Saccharibacteria bacterium | reverse complement strand
GGCGTGTTAAAAGCGGTGAGTAATGTTAATAAAGTCATCGGTCCGAAATTAAAGGGTAAAAACGTTCTAGGCCAAAATTCTATTGACGCCACTTTAATTGAGATAGATGGAACCAAAGACAAATCTCGGCTTGGGGCCAATGCGATTTTGGCCGTATCAATGGTATGCTGTAGGGCTGGAGCCGCGGCAAACCGTTTGCCCCTATACAAGTATATTAGAAAGATCAGCGGCATTAAAACTAAAACATATATTTTGCCATCGCCAAGTTTTAATATTATTAATGGCGGCGCGCATGCCGGTAGCGACTTGGATTTTCAAGAGTTTATGATTAATCCGCAGACAAAAACTTTCTCTGGTTCTTTTCAAATGGCAGCTGAAATATATCAGGAATTAAAAATTCTGATCCAGCAAAAATATTCCAAAGTTGCTGCTAATCTTGGAGACGAAGGCGGGTTTGCCCCGCCAATATCTATTCCCGAATCAGCCATAGGTTTAATTATCAAGGCGGCTGAAAAAATAGGCTATGAAAATAAGATAAAAATAATTTTAGATGTGGCAGCCTCTCAATTTTTTACTGGAAATGGATATAAAACAAATTTTCGTTTTTTCAGCAGAGAGGATTTCGCCGAATATTACTTAGAACTTGTAAAGAGGTATCCAATCGTAGCTATCGAAGACCCGTTTGCGGAAGATGATTGGCAGGGATGGCAAACATTTCATTCCAATCTTCTGTCTCAAAATTCGGATTTAGTCATCATCGGGGACGATTTATTGGCGACAAATCCGGCCAAAATAAAAGAAGCGCAGGAAAAAGATGCATGCAACGGAGTTATTATTAAGCTAAATCAGATAGGGACCGTCACCGAAGCTATCGAAGCTGCAAAATTGGCAAAATCGTTTGGTTGGAAAATTATGGTTTCACATCGTTCCGGAGAGACAAACGACGATTTTATTGCAGATTTTGCAGTTGGTATCGAGGCAGATTATATTAAAGCTGGAGCGCCGGCTCGCGGCGAGAGAGTGGCAAAATATAATAGGCTGTTGAAAATAGAGGAAGAATTAAATTCAAGAAAATAGTTATGTCATTTATCGCTCAAGGAAAAACTAATATATTATATTTATTAGTTGTTTTGTTGTTAGCTATTGCAGTATGTCTAGCGGTATCAAATTATTACTACTCGTGGATTGTCGAGTTAAATACTTCTGGACTAGAAGTAGATATGTCCCAAAAGACACCATCGAAAGAGATCTCTGATGAAGAAATTACGAACTGGAAGACTTATCGGAACGAAGAGTATGGTTTTGAGATGAAATATCCAGACAACTGGGTGGTAACTAAGGAAATTGAGGAAGAAGAGGATACTCCTTCCTATCATCTTCCCGGTACCATTCCATCCTCCGAAGAAGTCCCGACTAAGAAGTTTAGCGTTCTCTTCCAGCCTATGATTTGTCAATCTCCTATTGGAGAACAAGTTCGTCTTTGCGACTTTTTTTATTATATTGGGATAGTTACGTATCCAGAGATCCTTATAGATTCTATCGAAAGCTATAAAACAAGATTACTTACCGCAGAATGCGACCCAGGGATTTGTTTTGAAATAAGACCTGATTCTATTACTGACCTTATATTGGAAGGGGTACCTGCCTTTAAGTATAATAGGAGCTATTGGGGGCAGACGGATACATATAATCTAATTAACAATGAAAGATTGTATATCATAAACGCCCTTGGTAATTTTCTACCACAAGAAGAAGGGTTGATATCAGAATTTGTATCTCCATCACACTCCCTATATGAATATTACATGCCTTTAACGCAAAAAATTATTTCAACTTTTAGATTTATCAGCTCGAACGAAATAACTGATTGGAAGACTTATCGGAACGAAGAATATGAGTTTGAGTTTAAATACCCATCTTTTTATAAAGAAAAAGAGACGAAGACAGAGCGCTTAGACCCTCTCATTCTCTCTCTCGAAAGAGAGAATGCGAACGGAGGATTGACCAATGCGATAGGCGTTAAGGTTTTCAACGATTCTTTTGGCAATTATGAACTTAAAGATCAAGTAGGAGCCTTCTATTTCTACTTCGACACAGATAGTAAACAATGGCTTCATGAAGATAATCAAACTAGTAAATTTGTGCCCAAGAAAATAGATGCTCCTGTCGAAGCATATATTTACGCGAGCGGGGATATCAATTGTTGGTGGGACGAAATAATCATTCCTCATCCTTCTTATTCTTACGTCGTAAGAATCGGTAATATCACTTGCGATCCTAGCTATGGAGGGAATCCAGAATTTATTTTAGACACAAAACAATTTCTTTCTACTTTCAGATTTTTAGATTAAGCTATGATTAAACTATTTTTATTACGACATCTAAAATCGCAATGGAACACGGAATTCCGTTTTACTGGCTGGACGGATGTTCCGTTGGATAAAAATGAATTAGAAAAAACAGGGATGCTGGCTGAAAAAATATTCCAGCATAAAATCGACAAGATCTATTCTTCGTCTCTTTTTCGCAACCAAGATACCGTGGCCAGAACGCTACAGTGCATCAATAAATATCCTATATTTGTTCATTTAGATCCGGGCAAAATGAAAAATTGGGGCGGTTATGCCGATAAAGAAAACAATGAAGGTGTCCCGATTTATACCACAGAGAAACTAAACGAAAGATATTATGGAAAATTACAGGGAATTAATAAAGAAGAAGCGATGAAAGAATACGGCGAAGAAAAAGTACATTTATGGAGGAGGAGCTATGATGTCTCACCGCCAGGCGGAGAGAGTTTAAAAGCGGTTTGCAACAGAACTATGCCTTTTTATAAAAAGTATGCAGAAACAGATTTAAAAAATGGTAAAAATGTTCTAATTGTTGCCAGTCATAATTCTTTAAGGGCGATTATGAAATATGTTGAGAAGATACCCGACAATGATATAATCAACGTGGAGGTTCCTTACGCAGGCCTTATAGAATATGAATTAGATGGGTCGTTAAAAGTGGTAAATAAAAATATATTTTAGATTTTATTTCGGAGAAACAAACTTGTTTATTCAAAGAACAAACTTGTTTATTCGACACAGGAGAACAAACTTGTTTATCAATATGAATACGGTAAAAGTATATACAACTCCAGCGTGTCATTGGTGTCACACTTTAAAAGATTTTTTAAAAAACAATAACGTTGAATATACGGAAATAGACGTGTCTCGGGATCGGGCAGCGGCTCGCGAAATGATAGAAAGATCAGGTCAAATGGGAGTGCCCGTTTCGGAGATAAACGGTCAAATTGTGGTTGGATTTGACGAAGAAAGGATAAAAAAGCTATTAGATATTAAGTAAATTACTTTATGAAACGTGAAGCATGAAACATGAAACATGTGCTTCAAGTTTTATGTTTTAAGATTTATGACTAAAATTGCTATAAATGGATTCGGTCGTATAGGCCGACCAGTATTCAAAAATATTTTAGATAAACACCCAGATTTAGAGGTGGTAGCAATTAATGATTTAACCGATAGCAAAACACTGGCACATCTTTTAAAGTATGATTCTGTTTACGGTATCTACGATAGAAAGATAGGTTCGGACAAAGATCATTTAATTGTTGATGGTAAAAAGATTCAAATATTTGCCGAAAAAGATCCGGCTAATTTGCCTTGGAAAAAATTAGGGGTTGATATTGTTTTGGAGTGTACAGGATACTTTACGGATTATGACGGCGCCTCAAAACATATTGCAGCTGGCGCTAAAAAAGTGATAATTTCAGCCCCATGTAAGAGTGAAAATGTTCCAATGCTTGTCTTGGGCGTTAATGCGGACCAATACGACGCTAAAAAGGACAACGTCGTTTCTATGGCTTCTTGCACTACTAATTGTTTGGCTACTGTTGCAAAAGTCCTTAATGATAATTTTAAGATTGAAAGGGGATTTATGACTACCTGTCATGCGTATACTAATGATCAGCAAATATTGGATTTACCACATAAAGACTTGAGAAGAGCAAGGGCAGCAGCTTTAAGCATCATTCCAACCTCTACGGGAGCGGCTTCTGCTATTGGTAAGGTTGTCCCAGAAATAGATGGCAAATTAGACGGAATTGCTTTTCGCGTACCAACGCCTACGGTTTCTGTGATCGATTTGATTTGCAACGTTAAGAAAGAAACAACTGTAGAAAAAATTAATTCCGCATTTAAAAAAGCGGCAGAAAATGAACTCAAAGGCATTTTAGGAGTTGAGGAAACTCCATTGGTCTCTGTAGACTATAAACAGAGTCCATTCTCCTCAATCGTTGATTTGCCTTTGACTATGGCCAAAGATGGCTTGGTGAAAGTGGTTGCCTGGTATGACAACGAATGGGGCTACGCCTGTCGTTTAGCCGAATTATGCGAATACATCGGAAAAAAGATTTAATATAGGGTTTGCTTGTCCTGAGTCACATCGAAGGGTGGGAAAAGATTATAATTAAAGCATATGACAAGATACAAAATCTGGAGTTGGTTATTTCTTGTTTTAGCCTTAATATTTCTTGGGATAACGATTTATATTTATTATCAAATATCATCCGCTTGTATTCCTTCTTGGTGTGGAGAGCCAGATCCCCGTTTCTTTAATATGCCAATATGTACGGCGGATTGTAGCGGTGCGCGTAGCTATACTTCAGTTATTATAGTTGGATTAATAGATATATTTTTTTGGATTTTTTGGTTAAAGAAGTTATAATAATTAAACAGCTCGCATAATTAACAGCTGCTAATTAAAAACTATGGAATTACTTGCTTTGGTTATCGTTTGGCCATTTCTTATTTTCGCTACTGGTCTTATATTTATTGCTTTTTCTACCTCTTTTACCTCCTATGATGGTTATTCAGGGTTCGAGATGATGGGTGGGTTAGTGAATTTGTTGTTTTGGGTTTTTCTATTTTTTCTTATATATCTGATCGCTACTCGTCATTCAAGGAAGAATTTTTCCCACTTAACCCCGATTCAGCAATTATCAGTATTTCGCAGTTGGACAATCACTTTTTCTATAGCGCTGATATTGCCTATTTTTGTTAGGTATATTGTTGATGCTTTAAACCATTCGTTATTATCCATTATTGCTGGTATCGTTATCGGGTTTTCAGTGATATTGTGGGGAATGTTTATGAAGGTTAACAATACGATAATGTATGGAAACGTATTTGGTGGGGCTCTCATTCTTTTTTATGTATATTTTCAGTTGGGTGATCTTGGAGAGTTTGCCCGTATCGTTGCGGCAGGGATTTCTCTTGCTTTCGCGGTCTTTATAGCGGTAATTAAATTTAAAGATAAGTTAACGTAAAAATATGAAGAATAATCTTTTAAAAATTATCTTCGGATTAATTATTTTTCTTTTTGGTCTTTCGTTGGCATATTTTACAGCGTCTTATCTTAGCAAGGCACAGGATTTTGATCGCTGGCTTACTCTTGCCATTTTTTCTCTTGTTTATATTGGTATTGGAGTGGGCGTATATTCAGTGTTTCCTATAAGCCTAGGATTCCTTTTTGGCGCAGACGTATTATTGCTCAACTTGCTGTCTATGCAGTATGGCGATTTTCCGAACGCTGCCAAGGTTCTTATACTAGGAATAGTACTTGTCGTGCTATATATTTTTTCTTGGTATAGATTCAAAGATGATTATTCTATTAGTAATCAGGGTTACACATTGTCCAATAGCCAAGCTTGATTTTTGAAAAAAAGCATGGAGCCATTTATCTTGGCGATTATTCTTTCTGCGATAGTCTTTTTTGCCATTATCATAATAGGTATCATATGGCTTGGCCGTTACAGCAGGATTATGGCTATTGGATTGTTCATAATTGGGCTATCTTCTTTAATAGGATTTATTCTTTTCTTGAGAATTATTGGAGCGCTGTAAAAATAAAAGAGGTTATAATTTTGTCGATCAGTATAAGCTGGTCGTTTTTTATTTCTATAAAATATTTTAGAATTAAGCAGTCTTTTTGATTTGGACTTTGTTTGGTATAATTTAGGAATACTATGATTAGAAAAGGCGAACTTTACTACCCAAGAGAAGATTTTAAAAAACAAGCTTGGCAGAACGACGATAAAATATACGAAGAGGCAAATGCTGATCCCGTAAAATTCTGGGAAAAATTAGCTAAGGAGTTATATTGGTTTTCTCCGTGGAAGAAAGTTTTTGAACACGAAGCTCCGTATTTTAAATGGTTTGTTGGTGGAAAAATAAATATAACTTCTAATATCTTTGAGTATAACCAAGCTGGGTTTGAGAGAATTAAAAACAAACCGGCTTTGATTTGGGAGCCAGAGCCGACGGATGAAGAGGCAAAAATATTAACCTATGGAGAGCTTTTTGAAAGGGTAAACAAATTAGCCAATGCCCTCAAAAAATTAGGCGTACAAAAAGGAGATAGGGTAGGGATTTATTTACCTATAATTCCAGAGGTCGTGATTTCAATGTTGGCTTGCGCGAGAATCGGGGCCGCGCATTCGGTTGTTTTTTCGGCCTTTTCTTCAGAGGCATTAAAAGTGAGATTGCAAGATACTGAAGCCAAAATACTTATTACTGCCGATGGTTATTTCCGCAGAGGACAAGTAGTGGATTTAAAGAAAAACGCGGATAGCGGCATCGAAGAAACAAATATAGAAAAGGTTGTTGTGGTCAAGCGAGCCGGCAATAAGGTCGTTTGGCAAGACGGCCAAGATTTCTGGTTTGAAGATTTAATAAAAGATGAAAACGGGGATTGCGAGCCCGAGCAAATGGATTCTGAAGATCCATTATTTATTCTTTATACGTCAGGATCTACCGGAAAACCAAAAGGGTGCGTGCATATTTGCGGAGGGTACGCGGTGCAGGCGAAATTTACCGGGAAATTTATCTTTGACATGAAAGACACTTTGCCCGTCAGCGGGCAAGGTGATATTTTCTGGTGTACTTCGGATCCAGGTTGGGTTACCGGGCACACATACACTGTTTACGCTCCTTTACTTAACGGAATAACAACTCTTATTTTTGAAGGAGCCCCTGATTGGCCAGAACCAGATCGTTGGGCAAAAATTATTGAAAAGCACAAGGTTACGATTTTTTATACGGCCCCAACAGCAATTAGAATGTTTGAGAAATATGGGGCGGTAATCTTAAAAGAGGAAAATCTTAATAGTGTGAGATTGTTGGGTTCTGTCGGCGAACCGATAGATCAAGACGCTTGGAATTGGTATTTCAAAGAGGTAGGCAAAGAAAAATGCCCAATAGTGGACACTTGGTGGCAAACGGAAACAGGAGGTATTTTAATTACTTCTTTGCCCGGCATAGGTCCATTTAAACCGGCATTTACCGGTATTCCATTCCCTGGGATACAGACGGATATTTTGGATGAAGAGGGAAAAAAATGTTCGACAAACCAGCAAGGGAATTTGGTGATATTGCCACCGTTTTCGCCGGGGTTATTTCGAGGTATTTATAAAAATCCGGAAAAATATAAAGAAACTTATTGGTCGAAATATGGCGAAAAAGTTTATCTAACTTCAGACGGCGCTTTAAAGGATGAGAATGGATTAATTAGGATTGTTGGCAGGATGGATGACGTAATAAAAGTGGCTGGCCATAGAATTACGACGGGCGAATTGGAGGCAGTAGTCAATTTGCATCCGGAAATTACAGAATCTGCCGTGGTTGGTATTTCCGACGAGATCAAGGGAGAAGTGCCCGTGGTAATGGTTGTTTATAAGGGGCAGAAAAAACCAGAAGAGGTTAAAAAAGAAATTCTGGATTTAATTAAGAAAGAAGTTGGTCCAATAGCCCTACCTAAAGAAATTTATTTAGTGGGAGATCTACCAAAGACTAGATCAGGAAAGATTATGAGAAGAATACTGCGAAAACTATTTACTGGGGAAGAGTTAGGAGATCTTTCTACTTTATCTAACCCAGAAAGCGTAGAAAAAATTAAGCTTAATATAAGAGGTGGTGAAAGCGGGCATGCCAGCATTTCGCTATTGGATGTGTTATTTATAGCAGCTGGCGTTCTACTTTTATTGATGATGGCGTCGGAAAAATTTAGTTTTTTTGCTGGTGTCCGAGAAAATCTTAAATCGATATTCAAGTAGTTATGACAAAATCAAGACAAAATATTTTATGGTATAAAGACCTTTCTTCCAAAGATGTTTTATTGGTTGGCGGTAAGAACGCTTCATTGGGAGAGATGTTTAATCGCTTCGCCAAACTAAAAACTAAAAACGAAAAACTAAAAACTGAATCAATAAATATTCCTGACGGTTTCGCCCTAACCGCCAGTGCGTACTGGTATTTTATAAGAGAGAACGAATTGGAGAAAAAACTGAAAGCTATCTTTAAAGATTACAATGCGCAGAACATTATTAGCTTACAAAACGCCGGCAGAAAAGCTCGCTCACTTATTCTAAAAGCGAATCTTCCCAATAAATTGGAAGATGAAATTATTAAAAATTACAGGTTATTGAAACGAAAGTATGGGAAAAATATAAGCGTTGCGGTAAGGTCTTCCGGTATTGCCGAAGATTCTCCAAAAACTTCTTTTGCGGGACAATTCGAAACATTTCTTAATGTGAAGGGCGAAGAATCATTACTTAAGGCCATTAAAGAATGTCTTGCTTCTTCGTTTGGAGATAGGGTAATTGCTTATAGGGAAGAAAAAAATGTTTCACACTTTAAGTTCGCGCTTTCGATAGGTATTCAACGAATGATAAGGTCGGATTTAGCTTCTTCCGGTATCATGTTTACCTTAGATACAGAGACAGGATTTCAAAACGTTGTTTTGATAAGTTCTATCTGGGGGGTAGGAGAGATGATTGTAAAGGGAAAGGTGACGCCAGACGAATTTTACGTTTTTAAACCAACCCTTCAACAAGCTCAGGGCAGGCTCCTTCGTCGTTCCGCTTCTCAAGGCAAATCTTTCAAGCCTGTTATCACAAAGAATTTAGGACGTAAAGATAAAAAATTCATTTATGATTCCAAGGGAGGATTAAAAGAGGTAGGTGTTGTAAAAAATCAAAGAGAGAAATTTTCTATAACAGAAGAAGAAGTGCTTCAATTGGCCAAATGGGCATGCAAAATAGAAGAACACTATAAAATCCCTCAAGATATAGAATGGGCGAAAGATGGAAATACCGGAGAGATTTTTATTACACAATCTCGACCCGAAACAATTCATTCTCCACAAACCAAGAGATTTTACGAGGAATATCATATCAAAAACCACAAAAACCCGATACTTACAGGAATTGCCGTTGGTAATAAAATAGGACAAGGAACTGTCCGTGTGATTCGAGACGTTGCTCAAATAGAAACCTTTAAAAGGGGAGAGGTTTTAGTTACTACCATGACAGATCCAGATTGGGTGCCGGCAATGAGAATGGCTTCAGCTATAGTAACCAACGAGGGCGGGAAAACGTGCCACGCGGCAATAATCAGCAGAGAGCTTGGTATTCCGGCAATTGTAGGGACTAGAGGCGCGACTGAAATTTTGAAAAATAATCAATCTGTTACCGTAGATTGTAGTCAAGGATCTCAAGGGAGAATTTTTGAAGGGAAAATTCCGTTTAAAATTAAAAAATATAATCTAGAAAGCATACCAAAACTCAAAACAAAAATAATGCTCAATATTGGAGCTCCGGATACCGCCTTTAAATCGTCGTTTTTGCCGGTTGCCGGAGTTGGTTTAGCGAGAATGGAATTTATTTTAGCAGAAAAAATTAAGATTCATCCATTAGCGCTTTATCATTTTAAGAATTTAAAAAAGAAAAAAATACAAAATGAGATAGAAAGGAATACGTTGGGGTACAAAGACAAGAGAGAATTTTTCATTGACGAATTATCAGAAGGAATATCTCAAATCGCAGCAGCTTTTTATCCGAAGCCAGTAATTTTACGACTCTCTGACTTAAAAAGCAATGAATACAATAATCTTATTGGTGGAGAATTGTTTGAGCAACCAGAATCTAATCCTATGATTGGTTGGAGAGGGGCATCAAGGTATCTGGATCAGCAATTTAAACCCGCTTTTGAAATGGAGTGTAAGGCGATAAAACGCGCAAGAGATATATTCGGCTTAAAAAACATATGGATTATGGTACCTTTTTGTCGAACAGTAGATGAGGGTAAGAAAGTCCTGGATCTGTTAAAGAAAAACGGACTTGAGAAAGGCAGGAATGGCTTGAAAGTTGTGGTTATGTGTGAGATTCCGTCGAATGTTATTTTAGCCGATAAATTTTTGGATATTTTCGACGGAATGAGCATTGGTTCTAATGATTTAACCCAGCTAACATTAGGAATTGATCGGGATTCTGCCAAAATAGCGGGAGAGGGCGATGAGCGAAATGAGGCCGTGATAGAAATGATAAGGACGGTTATTGCTAAATGCAATAAAAGGAAAAAATATTGCGGGATTTGCGGTGAGGCGCCATCAACTTTTCCAGAATTCGCACAATTTTTGATGAAGGAGGGGATTGAATCGATGTCTTTGAACGCCGATTCCGTCATTAAAACTATCTTGTCGTTAGCGAAAGGTAAAAAGTAATTTAAATAAACATATATGCAAACACTGCAACAACATTTAAGAGTAGCAGAAAAAGACGTAGCCAATTTGATTATAAAAATAAGCCAGATGGCAGAGCCAATAAGGAATGAGTTTACAAAAAGGAGGGGTAAGGCTGACACCAAGAACGTATTTGGAGAAGATCAATTGGTTTTAGACAAATGGGCGAATGAGTTTTTGAAAGAAAAGTTGAAGGCGACCGGAATGGTCAAAATGCTTGGGTCTGAAGAGGAGCCGGACATCGTTAAATTTAAAGATGGGGCAATGTTCAGCGTAACAATAGATCCGCTTGACGGTTCTTCCAATGTAGAAAGCAATAACATAGTCGGCACCATATTCGGCATTTACCGAGATGATTTGCCGATTGAGGGTAGAAAGCAGGTAGCCGCTTTGTATTTATTGTACGGCCCGGTGATTACGTTGGTTTATTCTGCTGGTAACGGAGTGCACGAGTTTTTAAGCACTCCAAAAGGGTTTCTTTTGAAAGAAGAGAATATAAAATTACCGGAAAAAGGCGAGCTTTACAGCGTTGGGGGATTAAGGAAAGATTGGATACCTGGTATGGAAAGATTTGTTCAGTGGATGGAGCGAGAAGGGTATAAATTGAGGTATGGAGGTTCTTTCACCGGAGATTTCAACCAAGTATTACAATATGGTGGTATATTCGTTTATCCCGCCTTAAAAAGTAAGCCAGAAGGAAAATTAAGATTATTATTTGAGGCTAATCCGATGTCATTTATAATGGAACAAGCAGGTGGAGCATCTTCAAATGGAAAGATACCAATATTAGATATAAAGCCAAACTCCGCCAATCAGAGAACGCCTTTATTTATAGGAAACAAAGATTTAGTTAAAAAAGCCGAAGAATTTTTAAATTCATAAATTAAAATAAATAACATTCGGGTTTCATTTTTTTGTCGTCGCAAATTTGCTCCAGCGGTAAATTTGCTAAGTCCTCGCCCCGCCCTCGTTTTTATCGAGGCCGAGCGGCGGGGCTGCGAATTACGACAATAAACAAAACCCTTTTAATAAGAACCATGATCAAAATAACTAAAAAAGATGTTTTAGTTCCAGCCGACGTACCATCGGCAATAAGAAATAAATACATAGATAATTATTTGGCAGCAACCCAAGATACGGGCAAAATGATGCTTTTTGCCGGTGACCAAAAAATAGAGCATTTAAACAAAGATTTTTTTGGAGAAGGTATTCATATTGATGACGCTACACCAGAGCATCTATTCCGCATTGCTAGCCAGGCCAGGATCGGTATCTTTGCAACGCAATTAGGGCTTATTGCGAGATACGGAGCGGATTATAGAAATGTGAGATATTTAGTGAAATTAAATTCTAAGAGCAATTTGGTTAAATCAGAGCAGAATGATCCGAATAGTTCGTATATCTGGGATGTTAACGAAGTATTAGATTTTCAAAAAAGCTCTGGTTTAAATATAGTCGGCGTGGGATACACAGTTTACTTGGGCAGTGAGTATGAAACAGAGATGGTAAGAGAGGCTGCAAAAATGATACACGAGGCCCATAAAAACGGACTTATTACGGTTTTGTGGATGTATCCAAGAGGTAAAGCAGTAACAGACGAGAAAGATCCGCATTTGGTAGCTGGGGCTGCTGGAGTGGGAGCTTGCCTGGGAACAGATTTTATAAAAATTAATCCACCAAAAGCAAACGGGGAAGATAAGCCAGAGCTCCTAGAGGAGGCTGTAAAAGCCGCGGGCAGAACTAAAGTGATATGCGCAGGTGGATCTTCGACGGATGTTAGAGCTTTTCTGGAGAGACTGTATGGTCAAATACAAATAGGCACTTTCGGCAATGCCACAGGTAGAAATATCCATCAAAAAGGGCTGAAAGAAGCCATAGCTATGTGTAATGCGATATCAGCGATAACTTTTGACGGGAAAAGTGCCGAAGAGGCATTTGCCATGTATGAACAACAAAAATAGCTTAGCTATTGAATAAATTATAAAAAACGTCTAATATGGGTGGTACAGAATAAAGTAATATAAAAATATGGACAATCAAGATATTTTCAAAAAAGAGTACAAGTTTTCCGGAACATTTTTTAAGGGAGTTGTAGGGTTATTCTTAGTCTCTTTAATATTTTTGGTTGTGGTTATTGCTGTAAACCAGATTAAGGGAAGTAGATATATTGGAAAATACCCAGAGGGCCAAAATACAATTACCGTAGAGGGTACTGGGAAGATATACGCAAAACCAGATTTAGCCGTCACTAGTTTCTCGGTCCAGATTGAACAGAAGACAGTAGCCGGCGCCATGGATGAAAATGCAAAGAAGATGAATGCGATTATAGAAGCCATTAAGAAGACGGGTATCAATGAAAAAGACATTAAGACGACTAATTTTTATGTTTACCCTCGTTACGAATGGAGGGGAAGTGGGGTCGTCTGTTTGGCCTTTCCCTGTCCATCTCCAGATCAAACTAGGGTGTTGGTAGGCTATGAAGTAACTCAAACTCTAGAAGTAAAAATAAGAGATATGGCTAAGATAGGAGATACGATTAAAATAGCAACAGACCTGGGAGCTAATCAAATCAACGACGTAAGTTTCACTATCGATAATGTGGATGAATTGAAAAACCAGGCAAGGGCTGAGGCTATAAAACAAGCCAGAGAGAAAGCTAAGGATTTGGCTAGTCAGCTCAACGTAAGATTGATTGGCGTAGTTGGCTTTCAGGATGGGGGAGGAATAGGTATCCCGCGTATGGCCGAAGGTTATGCTATGGGCATTGGAGGTGGAGAAGATAAGTCTGAGACTCCGCAGATCGAGACAGGAGAGAGCGTTATAGAATCGAATGTTTCTATAATTTACGAGATTAACTAGAGAATGAAAAATCGAGCCAGGGTTATAATTTATGCCATAATAATTGTGATTCTAGTTGTCGTAGTTGTTATTACGATAAGGTTCCGCGTGAAAGAAGACATATCAGTTATTACTAACAATAAATCATATGGTGTCGGAGATACTCTAAGGGTAAAAATTAGTAATAATCTTTTCAAGCAAATTAGTTTTTCCTTGTGCTATCCTTATTTCCTAGAAAGAAAAAATGGTAGTTGGGAGGTTTATGACTATATTGATTGTAAAGAATTCAATGGTAGCGATTACAAAATAAACCCATTAAGAAATAAGTCTTTTGAATTGATTCTGCCCAATGTTCCGGAGGGGATTCATCGATTACGGATTCCAATCTGTATAGGGTGTAAAGACGGAGAGAATTTCAAAGCAGATATGATTTTCTATTCTAATGAGTTTCAGATCGGGTCTTAAAATAACAAACTTTAGTTATTAAAAAAACAATCAATCATGTTAACACTTTCTGTTAAAATTCGTAAAACGTTTGGTAAAAAGGTAAGAGATTTAAGAGAGGATGGACTCATTCCGGCTATTTTGTATGGCCCCGATATCAAAGATTTTATGCTACTTGAGACAAATCATAAAGAATTTAGCAAGATCTATAAAGAAGCAGGGGAGAGTTCGTTGGTTTCCCTTGATGTGCGCGAAAATGATAAAGACAAAGCGACTAATTTTCTAGTGCTCGTTCATAGTATCGAAAGAGACCCTTTGACTGACGATTTAATCCATATTGATTTTTATCAGCCAAGGATGGGTGAAGAAATCGAAGTAGAAGTACCAATTATTTTTGAAGGAGAAGCGCCAGCAGTTAAAGAGCTAGGAGGAACTTTGGTTAAGAACATCGCCCAAATCGAAGTTAAGGCACTACCCACAAAATTACCAAAAGAAATTATTGTTAAAGTAGATAGCCTTAAAACTTTTGACGATCGTATTTTAGTAAAAGACCTGCCTTTGCCAGAAGGAGTTAAAACTCAAAAAGATCCTGAAGAAATCGTTGTATTGGTTGCTTCTCCGGAAAATATTGAAGAGGAATTAGGAAAACCAATCGAAGAAAAAGTTGAGGGTGTAGAAAAGATAGAAAAAGACGAAAAAGCCAGCGAAGAAGAAACGCCAGGAGAAGAGTAGGCATAGCGATACAACCCAATAATTATGGGTAAAATCCAAAAATTTTGTTGTTACATAATACCTCTATTTTTAATCTTAGTGTTTTTCACTTTTGACTCTGTTTTATTAGAAACAAACTCGTTTCTTGTTTTTGCTGATTCTAATCAGGACGAGAAAGCGTCGCTAGAGAAAGAATTGGCAGAATTAGAATCTAAAATTGTCCAGTACGAAAAAGACATCACTATTACTCAGAAAGAAAAAAATACTTTACAAAATCAGATATCTGTAATTAAAAAGAAAATTAGTCAATTAGATCTTCAGATTAAAAAAAGCAATCTTGTAATTCAGGATCTAGGAGTCCAGATCAAAGACACCGAAGGTTCAATAGGCAAAACAGCGACCAAGATCGATAATTCAAAAATTAAGCTCGCCAGCATCTTGAGAACTCTCTACGAAGAAGATCAGAAGGGTTTAATTGAGATTCTGCTTGTGGAGCCGCGGTTGTCTGATTTTTTCGATAACCTTATGACTCTTGAGGCTTTGAACCAAAAGAATCAAGAGTTTTTGAATGATATAAAGGAACTAAAAACGGATTTGG
>CAZFEY010000014.1:6761-15597 GCA_964518135.1 uncultured Candidatus Saccharibacteria bacterium | reverse complement strand
CTCGACTTTGACTTAATTATGTTCTTCGTGTGGCTCAATTGCCACGGCTATAAACACCAATGTCAGCATTGCAAAAATAAATGCCTGCAAAAATCCCACAAAAAATTCCATTGCCAAAAATGGTATCGGAACAAGGTAGGGAACCAGGAATCCAATAACCAATAATAACACTTCTCCTCCAAAAACGTTTCCGAATAATCTGAAAGAAAAGGATAATACTTTAGCTCCTTCCAGAACAAATTCTAAAATTCCGACAAAAAATTTAATCGGGTTTTGAAAATTAAAAAATTTACTAAAGTGGGCTTTAAAACCAAGAGAACGTACGGCTAATATGTTAATAGAAATTACCGAAACTATGGCCAAAGCCAGGGTAAAATTAATATCTGAAGCCGGTGAGCGCAAAAAAGGAATAATTAACTCGTGCTCTTTTAGGCCAATAGCGGTAAGTCCCGGCAGAAGGCCAAACCAATTTGAAAAAATAATAAATAAAAAAATGGAGGCGACAAAGGGCAGGTATTTTTCAGCTTTTTTTCTGCTGCCCAGTACGCTCTCCATTAGACCCGTAATACCTTCTATCAAGACCTCGAAAATAGCCTGTAATCTATCTGGTATAAGTTTTATTTTCTTCTTAAAGAGGAACCCGAACAATAAAAACAAAAAAGCAACCAAGCAACTGAAAAGAAGGGCATTAGTTACCTGAAAGTCGCCAATCTCAAGAATATGTTCCGCCTTTAATGAAATTGCCTCTCCGGGATTCATAATTTCTTTATTAAAATAATGCTGATTTAATCTATATAAAAACGCGCCTCGGCAATCACAATCAATCAGCGCTATTACTATGGTATATTATCTTGTGTTTTTTGCAAGTGCCGTATATCCACACTCAATAACCTACCCTGTTTTCAACGTTATTGATATAATGCATATAAGCACATTATTATCCTTGTGTTTGGAGGCAAAATATGAGCGGATCTATAAGCCCACTTATTCGCGTCACAGTTACAGAGGTCAATGATAGCGGTTGGTTCTCGTGTGACCAATCTGGCCCTCATGCAGTAGGAACTCTCCGCGACGGAAGAATAGTGAGATTCAGTCTTGATCCAGAAGACTGGCCTTCATCAAAACCAATAATTGGTGAAGTTGTCAGAGTGCCTTATCTCGATCTAACCTGCGGGGAACCACTCCAAACCAGAGACAAAAGAACTTAATAAAACCCTCTATATCTTGAGGGTTATTCTGTTAATATGGATTCTGCAATTATAATTTAATTTCTTCTCCCCTACCGACTAATTTTGCAACCCCATTAACCACTAAAATCGCTTGATTGTTATCAAGTATTTTCACAGGATATTTTGCTGTGGCAATCTCTTCCCTTAACACATCTGCATATTCTGGATTAAAATGGGCTGACAATAAAAATGGTACAAGATTCATGCCGGTCAGATCCTTGAGATTAACCACATTTCTGTCTGCATGTTTCCAATTTGCAGCTTCAATCGTTGGACAAGCGATATAACTTCCCGCACTAACTCCAATATAAACAACCCCTTTACCTATAAGCTCCTTCACTACCCTATCAAAACCACTCTCTTTAACATGTTTCATCAAATAAAACGTGTTACCTCCTTGCACATAAATAACGTCTTTATTTTCTAACAGAGCGCGTATTTCTTCTTCGTTTTTGCCTTCAATATCAATTTCTTCTATATTAAAACCCAACTTTTCCATTTCTAAAGTATCTTTTCTAACATAGGAAATATCATCTTCCACCTTTGAAGCAGTAATAATGTGGGCTAATTTAATTTGGTCTACCGGCTTTGGAAGAATTCTCAAAATTTCCTCTTTCACATCCATCCCAGCCGAAGTTAAAAGTATTGTTTTCATAATCTTATTTCTTTTTGTTTAACTTCTTGTAATGAAAAGTGTAGTCAGAAGTTTTTCGATATCCTTGTTTTTTATACCATTGTTTTAAATAATCATTTTTAGTATCAACAAAGATTGACGACTCTTTTATCCCTCTTTTTCTTATGATTTCTTCGGCTTTCTGTATAAGCATTTTACCAATTCCTTGCCTACGATATTTTTTACGAACTGACAATCTCCAGAGAAATGCATTCCAACCATCTTCAACGATGAATATACAACCAACAATTTTATTATTGCTTATTGCTAAAAGTATAGATTCTGGATCTCGTTTTATCTTACGCTTAAGATTTTTCCGGTCTTCCCAAACATCATCGTACAACTTCCCTTCCTTAAGTGTCTGTTTAACGTCTTCGTAGTCAGGATCCTTATAATATCGTATTGAAATCATAACGCTTTAAATCTATTTGAATTATTCTCTTACCTTACCAAAAAACCGCCATATTGGCGACAAAAAGTTCGAACATCCAAGACGAGTTGCATGAAATTTAAGCACAAAATAGCTAGCTGCCGGGCAGGGACTCGAACCCCAATACCATCCTCCAGAGGGATGTGTCCTACCATTAGACGACCCGGCAATATAACGGGCGAGGCGGCAATAATAACAAATTAAACCTCCAGATACTTCCTGATCGCGATAATGCTTGAGAAAACGCCAAGTCCTACACCAATAAGCATCTGGATGAAAAACAGCGGCCAGAATTTTGCAAAGAATACACCAGAAATACTAAAGCCAGACAGAATAACATCAAATCTCGGACTTAAAATCAATAAGATAATACTGAATACAATCGTTGTTGCGACAGAGGCAAAAATGCCAGACATTGCACCCTCTGCCAAAAAAGGACCGCGAATAAACCAGTTAGAGGCCCCGACCAAACGCTGAATACCAATTTCTTCGCGTGAATTATAAATGGCTAGTCTTACCTGGTTAAAACTCACTAAAACCGCTACCATTGCCAGAATTAACGACATAGTTATTCCCAATGCATTCATCATAGTCGTGGTTTTAAAAATTCTATCAATGACAGGTTTTCTCTCGTAGTAATCAACTTTCTCTATCAAGTCCTTACTAGATGAACCATCAATAAAAGTAATTACTGCTTCGTACTGATTTGCCTGCCATGCTTTAACATTCAAAGATGGCCTTAAGGGGTTGCCAACTTCCGCCAGAGATTCCATTACTACCGAATCATCTTTATATCTTTCAACAAACTTATCAAGAGCTTCTGCTTTTGAGACATAAACCACATCTTTTACCTCCGGAATCTTTACGATTTGATCTTTTAAATTAAGAATTTCTTGCTCGGCGGCGTCTTCTCTGAAATAAATACTTATATCAACTTTCTCCTGCACAAGATTAATCAAGTAATTCGTAATGTCTTTCATTACCAACAAAGAAGTCATAAGAAAAAGCGTCATACCAATAATAAAACAGGTGGCGATAGAAATGCCGCTATTTCTTACAAAATTTAACCATCCGGTTTTTATGACTTTTTTAAATGAAGCTATCATAAAACAAACCTACCTTTTTCTTCATCTCTTATCAACATCCCGTTCTCCAAGGTAATTACTCTTCTCTTTAGCTTGTTAACTATTTCTCTATTGTGAGTGGCCAATATCACAATGGTTCCAAAATTATTAATATTTAATAAAAGCTTAATGATCTCTGATGTATGATAAGGATCAAGGTTTCCGGTTGGCTCATCGGCAAAGATAACGTCTGGTCTATGGATAAGGGCTCTCGCAATAGCTATTCTTTGTTTCTCGCCGCCGGATAATTCGGCTGGGAAATTATTTGATTTATCTGACAAGCCAACTATTTTTAAAACCTCTGCAACATCTCTAGCTATTTCCTCATCACTATATCCCATTACCTCCATAACATAGGCAATATTTTCATAAGCCGTTTTTGTCGGCAGAAGCTTATAATCCTGAAAAACAGTTCCTATCCTGCGCCTTAGCTGAAAAATTTTAGACTTAGCTATTTTATGAACATCCTGCCCATCAAAAAATACTCTGCCCTTGGTTGGTTTTTCTTCGGCAAGAAGCAATCTTAATAAAGTCGTTTTTCCAGCTCCGGATTTTCCAACGATTGAAACAAACTCTTCTTTATTGATTTCGAAAGAAACATTATCCAGCGCAATTTTAGTAACAGAACCTATATGGTTTTTACTATATATTCTGCTAATGTTTTGAAATTTAATCATATGATTAACGAATAACGAATCTATTTCGAATCTACAAACAATCCTTAGCGAGGAATTTAATTTTTAGAGGGCATCCGCAGGTAAATTGCATGGATTCGCGAAGCGAAAATTTACCGAGGAACCGAGCTTGTCTCGCGCCGGCGAGACAGAGCGTACCTCTAAAAATTAAATTCCGAAGCTTATCTTACTACAACGCTACCTCGGCTTCTATAAAACTTTCCAAGTCTCCATTCAAAACGCTCTCTACCTGTGAAGTTTCCATATTCGTCCTTAAATCTTTTACCATTTTATAAGGGTGCAACACATAGTTTCTTATTTGATTACTCCAGCCAGCATCAATCTTATCACCTCTCACATCCTTCAACTCTTTCGTTTTCTTCGCCTCTTCCAATTGATACAGCTTGGCCAATAAGATTTTCATCGCTTTTTCCCTATTTTGCCCTTGTATTCTTTCGGATTGAGAAGTAACCACTATACCAGTCGGAATATGAGTAATCCTCACGGCCGTTTCTCTCTTGTTAACGTTTTGGCCCCCGGGACCAGAAGCTCGATAAAAATCAGTTTTTAATTCTTCAGGGTCAATTCTAATCTCTGATTCGCTTTCTGAAATATCTGGCAATACTTCCACCAGAGCAAATGAAGTATGACGAAGTGATTTCGCAGAAAAAGGAGATAAGCGCACTAGCCTATGTACTCCAGCTTCCTTCTTGAGAAAGCCGTAAGCGAATACACCCTTAATCTCCATTGCGACATGCTTTGTGCCAATTCTGCCTTCGGGGCCCCCGCCCTCTCCAAATGACTGGCTAAGTATTTTTGTTTTATAGCCACGGGTTTCACAATAGCGTTCATACATTCTTAAAAGTATAGTAGCCCAGTCTTGCGCGTCTTGTCCGCCGGCTCCTGACATAATTTGCAAAACAGCATCTCCCCTGTCGTATTTTCCAGAAAGAAAGAATTCAATTTCTCTCTTTCGTAATATTTTTTGGAAATCTTCCAAATCTTTTTCACCGCCAACCTCTTTCAAAACAGCTAAGTCGTCGTTTAACCTATCAAATTCTTCTATTTCTTTTTTTAAAAAAGCTAGTTCCTTGCTTATCTTTGCCGCCTTTTCCGGCTCTTTCCAAATATCAGAATCTTGAACCTCGAATTCAAGCTCTTTGATGCGGTTGCGCTTAGTACCTAAGTCAAAGACGGTCCGCCAAAAGGCGGAGGTTAGTTTCTAATTCCTGAAATTTTATATTCAAATCATTCATAAAATATCCACTTGCGATGATTATATCAAATCACTGCCAAAAAACAATTATTAAATCAGCAAATTGATGCTTGATTTTTGGATGAATCTATGTTATTTTGGAGTCAGCAGTTATTTTTTACGAAGGAGGAGCTAAAGTGAATAACTTAAGAGCCTATCGGGTCAAAAAATTAATGACCCAAAAGGGCCTAGCTAAGGCCTCTGGCGTTAGCCAGGTCACCATCAGCTTCATCGAGAACGGGCTAAGCGAGCCGATGGACCTCACGAAACAGAAACTCGCCAGAGCCCTAAAGGTCGATCCGGAGAAAATCTTCCCACCGAAGATCCGAAAAACATCCGGAAAGCTGCATACGGCTGCCGGAATCAGACCGAAAGGTGGTGACGATTAGCACCTCTCCGTCTTCTCATCGATAAAGCCCCAAAAGGGGCTTTTGTCTTAGTTAATCGCTTTTTTTGAGCCAGCGGCCGGGATTGTCCACGAGAGGCGGATCCGCCCTTGGCGGAAACCCCGAGTTTCTATATGAAATTTACCTCATTAGAGCCGACCCGGGGATTTGAACCCCGAACCTACGGTTTACGATACCGTTGCTCTACCGTTGAGCTAGGTCGGCACAAATACAAGATTATTCTGTCATTTTCTATCGTTTTTTTCAACAAAAAGAACGGCAGTATATGCCGTTCTTTGGCTTGACGACAAATCTTTTAAACCCCACAGCCGCCACCGCCACCAGATTGCACAGGCTCCACTTGAGCCAAAATGCGGCGATAGCCAGAAGCGCTAGAGAATGACTCTCCTAAAACCAGCTTTGGATCAACTTTTGACCATTCTACTCCCTGACTCTTCATGTATTTCGCAATCGTTAAGTAAGTTTCAGGAAACCAGTAAGCATTAACCTGTAAAGCCACTTTATACATTTCTTCTTCGTTTGCACCCTGCGAAGCCATAAGCTCAAGAAGCCCAAGCATTGCCATGCCATGATTGCAATCTGGAAAATAAGTTGAGTTCCCACAGCAAGGACGAAAAATTCCTTTGGACACGTTCTCCACTAATTCTTGCTGCTTATCCGTAAGCTCTATGAGCTTGTGCTTACTGTAATGATCCATGGCATCGTCTCTTGCAAGAGTCCAACCACCAGTAGAAGCAAAATTACCAGCGCCGCCATACTTAGAATCCTGCATCGGACCATTATCCAGTATTGTGTTTTTATTTGCTAAACCTAATGCCCAAAGTATATTCAATAATGTACTGGCATTTTGTTCCGTCATAACAATCTTTTCACCATCTTGCTCGAGAAGACGTTTCATTTCTTCATCCAATCCGCCTCTTTGCGAGTATAAAGTTTCCAACTTTTCTTCATCTATAACTCCACCATCCACCAATTGCTTACCTAAGCTTCCCCAGACGACTGGCAACTCAATTCCATCTTCCGGCAAAACAACACTCAAGAGCTTGTTGTATTCATCTTCTTCTCCTGATACCTGTGATTCCGGCCCTTCGGTAATATCGGCCGACTGACTTTTACGCCTCAACAACTCACCGGTATCGAAAAAATTTGACAACACGCTGATTCCGAAAAGAACAATAAAGATAATGGCAATTGCCTGCCAAGACCCCTTGAAATCCTTTTTACCAGACGCACAATAAGATTCTTTGTTTTCGGGATTATTTTTTAATTCATCCATAATAATTAATTCTAATTTACCAATTCATCCGCCCTTGGCGGAGAAATCTTCAGTAAACTAAATATTTTTACAACACGCAATTATGCGTTCGACCATTTTATTAAACATAGGATTATTGCGATAAAAATAAATTATGAGGAAAATCAACCAAATCACAACCAAAAAAAGAATCAACGAAATATATCTATCGATTATGCCCAAAATAAAATACACCACGAAAAAAAGAGTGAGAAAAAATGGTAACCGGAAAACGTGCAATTGCTTATTTGTTTTTCTTTCCGCTAAATAATAAATACCCACAGCGCTCGCCCCCAACAAAGGAGCTATCAGGATCAAGTTTTGAAATTTTCCAACCCAGTAAAGAAAAAGTAAAACCAACCACGTAGTTGAGACTCCAGCACAAAGCGCGCAAAAGCGCCAACCCGTTATGGCTTGTACAATCAAAAACAAGATAAAAAGAACAAAAATACTAAAAAAAATTACCAATAAATCACTCATAGCAAGAACTGAATCATAAACGCTGCCATTATTAAAAGCGAAAACGTAATTCCTATTCCCTGAAAAGGCAATGTGATTCCTTGCCTGCTTCTAGTCAGTACTGCGCTAATCCAGGGCGCAATCGCCAAAAGCAACCCCCCAACAATGCTCCCAATTAAAAACTTATCCCAAATATAAGTACGATTTAATAATGAACCGTAATCACCAGATAGCGATATATATATAGAACCGTAATCTTGCATAAGAAAACGAAGCGGTAAGATTGTAGCCAAAAAAGAGCCAATTCCTAATATCCATTCCTGAAAAGGGATAAAGTTCTTTCTTATTGCACGAGAAAACCACAATCCAAGAGCTAACCCAAAAGCCCCTAAGAAAACGCCAATAACAGCAGATTTTACCCCAAGCAAACTTGCCCCAACGGCCACAGCTCCCGCGCCCAAAGTACAAAGAGGACAATGAGCAAAAACAAATCCAGGAACCGACACTACAACAAAAGACAATATTAGAGCTGATATAGCTATTTTTTTCATCTTAATTATGTTTTTAAAAATTTACGAAAATTCCTCCGTCGGAACCATCTAAATCAATGCTATGAACTTCAAAAGGCTCAAATTTTGATCCTGGCATTCCAGGAGAACCTGACGGCATTCCTGCCAAAGCAATGCCCGCAATATTTGGTTTTTGATCCAAGAGATCTTCTATTACCTCAACCGGCACATGTCCTTCAACAACATAATTTCCAACAACCGATGTATGACAACTTTCTAATGAACTAGGAATATTGTATTTCGTTTTTATCGAGCTCATATTTGATTCTTTCACCGATTCAACCTCGTATCCTTTTCTTTTTAAGTAGGCGACATAGTTTCCGCAACATCCGCATGTTGGAGAATGAAATACTGTTATTTTTTGCGCCGGACTATTGGTTGGTTCATTGTTCGTCTTTGAAGAAAATGACTTGCCGATGAATAACGCTCCTAATGCCAAAATAACAATAGAAATTATAATACCAGTGTTTTTCTTCATAAGAATTTATTTATTACTATTTTGCTAATTTGATCTTGTGATTACTCAAATTTAATCCGAAAACCATACATACCCATCGCACACATCCCCTTCAAAACACTACCTACCTTCTGCGACGATACATTAATAAGCGTTTCGCCCGATGGCGGTAAATTATTCCTATAACCCAAAGATGGAATTATAATTGCCGAAGAGCAATCGAAGGTATTTTTTGTCTTCATCTTGATAACGGTAGGTATGCCAG
>CAZFEY010000014.1:0-6661 GCA_964518135.1 uncultured Candidatus Saccharibacteria bacterium | reverse complement strand
CTATTAACCAGATTGAAAATGCCAAAGAAAATTACAATAATACCAGCTGTTTTGAAGAATATTCCCGACTGCGCTTTTTTGTGAATACCAAGAAAGCCAAAACTCAAAAGCGAAAGAACCGGCAACGTACCAAGCGCGAACGCAGACATAATAAAAGCTCCTGTCAAAAAATTCCCCGTGGTTAAGGTGTAAACTTGCATAGATTGGGTAAAGCCGCACGGCAAAAAGAACGTCGCAACACCGATAAAAAATGGCATAAAAGAATGTTTAATATCTTTGAGATTATGCACGCGCTTTCCAACGGAATTAGGAATCGCAGGTTGCAGTTTTTTTACCCATGGGAATATATCAAGCAAATTTATGCCCAGAATAATCAATACTAAGGCAACGATCAGGCTAAGGATGAATGTGCCCGTGGTCCCTAGCTGAAACGCAGAGCCGAGCGCACCAATCGCACCACCAAGCAAAAAGAAAGAGAGCAAACGTCCGATATGAAATAAAATCTGCGGCCATATCTTATCGCCTTCTCTGGCAAAGTTAGCGGAAATCGAAAGAACAAGACCGCCCACAACAGCCATACAAGTAGAAACGGATGCGATTATCCCGACCATAAATGCCGTACCGTAACCAACCTCGGATGTTGTTACTAAATTCATAATGCCTAGTTTCTGTAGGACAATGAATAAAATTATAAATCCCGCGGCAATAGGCATCGCATATACAAAATCTGACCACCTTGCCAAGCTCTGTTGTTTTTCAAGAGAAAGGGTATAGCCATGAGGCTTTAATACCTCGCTTAGATCCCGAGCAACATGTTCAGGCGCTTTATCTCCGAAATCCCCAGCCACCTCAACGGTATGAACCGCCAAAGATGATTTCGCCCAATGCACCTCTGGTATTTCATTAAGTTCATTCTCGATAAGTAGCGCACAGGCATTGCAATGCATACCATTAACATGGAAAACGTATGTTTTCATAATTTTAGATTTTTTTTGTTTTAAGGCGTAATGAATTACCAACCACCGAAACGCTCGAAAATGCCATAGCTAAACCAGCAAAAATCGGATTCAAAAGCCAACCGAATATCGGATAAAAAACACCGGCAGCCAGAGGTATTCCGACAATATTATATATAAATGCCCAGAAAAGATTTTGTTTAATTCCACGCATTGTGAATTTAGATAATCGAATAGCCTTAACTAATTTCGAGATGTCTCCGTGCAAAAGCGTAATACCCGCTGTTTCAATTGCCACATCTGTACCAGTTCCCATTGCAACACCGACATCAGCCTGTGCCAATGCCGGCGCATCGTTAATTCCATCTCCGGCCATTGCCACAACAAAACCATTACCTTGTAATTCTTTTATTTTATTAAGCTTGTCTTCCGGTAGAATCTCTGCGACAATCTCATCAATACCAACTTCTTTTGCTATAGCTTCTGCGGTGCTTTTATGGTCTCCTGTAAGCATTACTGTTTTGATTCCGAGTCTGTGAAGGTTCTTTACTGCCTCGACAGCTTCGGCCTTAATGGCATCGGCCACCATTACGACACTTATCACTTCTTTTTGTGTTGCAAGAATGACCGGTGTTTTTCCTTTTGTTGCCTCTTCTTGAATTTGGTCAAAATTAATAGATAATCCGAGATCAGAAATCAATTTTGTGTTTCCGGCGAAATATTCTACCCCATCGATAACCGCTTTTAATCCCTTGCCTTTTACGATCTCGAATTGGGTAATCGCTATCGGGACAATGTTTTTTAACTTTGCATATTCCAAAATGGCATGAGCGATTGGGTGCTCTGACTTGCTTTCAAGTCCCGCAAGAATTGCAATAACTTTTTCTTCTGTCATTTTCGAAGTGTTTTTCATGCTAACCAATTCTGGTTTGCCGCGAGTAATAGTGCCTGTTTTGTCAACGACTACCGCATTAACTTTATGTAATTTCTCTAGGGTAGCTGCGTCTTTAATAAGGATTCCTTCTTTTGCGCCCTTACCCACGCCAACAATGATTGCCGTCGGAGTTGCAAGACCCAACGCGCAAGGACATGCAATAACCAGAACACCGACAAACGAAACCAATCCATAAGAAAGGGCTTGAGAAAAACCTAGCTCCCTAGTTCCCATTAAAAGCCACGCGCCCAAAGTGACAAACGAAATAACAATAACAATTGGCACAAAAACAGCCGAAATTTTATCTGCCAATGCTTGTATCGGAGCCCGGCTGCCCTGGGCATCCTCAACCATCTTGACTATGTGCGCCAACAGCGTTTCTGAACCAACTTTTGTGGTCTTAAAAATAAACGAACCTGTCGTATTTATCGTACCGGCAACAACTGCATCTCCCATCTCTTTGTTGACCGGCATTGGCTCACCGGTAATCATTGACTCGTCTACAAATGACGATCCCTCAATAACAACTCCGTCCACCGGTATGCGAGACCCGGGCTTTATCACAATATTATCGCCATGAACGACTTCGTTGACAGAAACTTCTTTCTCTTGGCCGTCTTGAATAACAATTGCTGTTTTTGCCTGTAAGTTCAAGAGTTTTTCTATGGCGTCTCCGGTTTTGATTTTGGCCTTAGCTTCAAGATATTTTCCTAGCGTAATAAAAGTTATAACTATAATCGTGACGTCGTAATACGTGTTATTAACATCAATAAACCGCGAGAGAGGCTCTCCGAAAGCAGAAATTGCCAGGCTATAAAGAAAAGCGGCAGATGTACCAATGCCAATCAATGTATCCATATTCGCCTTGCCATAACGCAAAAAACGGTAAAACCCCAAAAGATAAGGCTTACCAACAACGAAAAGAGTATAAGTTGCAAAAATAGGTAAAAGAAATTTTACAAATCCAGAAATAGTCTCTGGCATTTCAAAAACAACTCCAAAACGGGCGAGAATATCCCATCCCATAATAATAATGCTAAAAATAGCAAGCGGTATAACAGATATTACCTTTGATCGCATATTGGCAACTTCAATCAATTTTTCCTGTTTTGATTGACCAATACCGGTATGGGCAGCATGTTCTGCGGCGGACATTCCCATTTCTTGGGCAGTTGGAATATGGCTCTGATTATTATCGGGCAGAATCAATGAATAACCTAAAGGTTCTATCTTTTTAGAAAGATTTTGTGGGTTGGTCTTAGTTGGATCAAAAGAAATTTTTGCTTTTTCTGTGCCAAAACTAACTTCGACCGAATTAACTCCGTCCACCTTACGAAGGGTTTTTTCAATTATGGAAGAACAAGAAGCGCAGTGTATTCCCTTTACGCCATATGTTTGTGTTTGCATATTACTTCCTTTTAAGTTTGTAAACTTTTAGTATTTCTCCTTTGGCTTTATTGGTCTGGCCGGCTTTAATTTGTTTCAAGATGCAATCTCCAAGATGATTTTCGAGCAGCATATCTTCCAGATTCGAAAGACCTTGCTTAACAGCTGATGTTTGAGTAATCACATCTATGCAATATTTTCCTTCGTCAACCATCTTTTGAAGACCTCTGATTTGGCCTTCTATTATTTTAAGCCTGCGTATAACTTTTTTTCTGGTTGATTTGTCCATATTAAACAATATACCCCCTAGGGGTATATCGTGTCAAGAGTTTTTTGAGCGGGTGAGCGGAGTCGAACCGCCGTCTATTCCTTGGGAAGGAATCATAATAGCCGTTATACGACACCCGCAATCTTTTTTTTAAAATTTGAATATTTCCAAAAATTTTTGCCAAAAAGTTTTTTCCGTTTCCTCGTTTTTTTCAATGCTCTCTTTTGATGGAACCACAACTACTACTTCTTCTCCTGGTTTTTTAAGTCCTAGTTTCTCGCGAGCAATCTTTTCTAGATTTTGAGGATCAGATAACTGCGAAAATCCCTCTTTCAATGCTTGGTTCTCATCTGTTAGGTTCTGCGCTTCAGTCTCTAATCCCTTAAGCTGTTTAGCCAATTCCGTCCTCTTTTGATACATTCTCCAATTGGAACTCAATAAAAATCCGATAAAAAATAAGACGAGCAATACTTTTAAAACAGATGATACGAATAACCACACTCCACCAATCTTTTTACTTTTGCTTTTTTTCTGTATCATAAATAAATTATGAAATCAAAAACATTTCTAAGAACAGTTTGGATCATATTGGCATCATTGATTGTCCTAAGCATGCTCGTGTTCACTCTCGCTCCTTTGTTTTAGGCAAACAAGTTTGATTCCTGCAGAATTAAACAAGTTTGTTCTTGGTGGAATAAATCTGCGAAAAACGCACGACGAACATCTTTACTTCTTCAAAATATCAAAGAAAACGCTAGTTGGAATTTTGATCTGTGCTTTTTCTTTCAACTCCTTCTTTCCTTTTTTCTGGCGTTCAAGGAGTTTTCGCTTGCGAGTATAATCTCCTCCATATAAAGGAGCTATCACATCTCTACCTCTAGCCCTAATTGTTTCTCTGGCTACGACACGACCTGAAATTACAATTTGAATAACTACAGAAAATTGTTGAGGCGGTAAAACCTCTTTTAATTTCTTCGCTAATCTACTCCCCTCCTGATAGGCCTTTTCAGTCGGAATAATCTGGGAAAAGGCTTCTTCTTTATTTCCCGCAATCAATACCTCGATTTTTTCAAGAGGAGTTTTTCTAAAACCCACCACTTCGTACGCCAAAGAAGCATACCCTTGAGTTGAACGTAAAATATTATCATAAAAACCAACGATTATTTCTCTTAAAGGAGCTTCGCAGATTAGAAGAATCTTATCCTGTCCGAAATATTTTTTATCTCTATGTTCGGCTCCAATTCCATCGATAACTTCCATTACTTTTCCTAAAAACATTAGGGGCGTCATTATTTCTAATCTTGCCCATGGTTCTTGAGTTTCCTTGATTTGCGACGGATCTTTTGGCCAGTCTGCGGCCGATCTTATCAAATACTCTTTATCTTTTTTATCTATGATTTTATAGATCACCGAAGGCGATGATACAACCAAGCTTAATTCGAATTCTCTTTTTAATCGCTCAGCGATAATTTCAGCATGCAAAGACCCCAAGAACCCGCATCGAAATCCCCTACCCAACGACTCTTTTGACTCCAATTCAAATTCAAGAGCGGCATCATTTAATTTTAATTTAAATAGGGCCTCTCTTAACAAATCGAATTCATCGGAATCGTCTGGATACATGCTGACGAAAACCATTGGCTGGGGATTTTTATACCCAGGTAAAGGCTCTAATTCCTTAGAAACAGGATAAATCGTAATAGTGTCTCCTGTCTTAACTTTCCCAGGTTCTTTTATGCCCGTAGCTATATATCCAATATCTCCAGTTTTCATTTCACTTGAAGCAACGAGAGCCGGAGAGAAAAAACCAACTTCTTTCGCTTCTCCTCTTTCCCTCTCTGCCATCAAGAATATCTTTTCTCCCTGACGAATCTTTCCATCTCGTATTCTTACAAAAGCTACAACTCCTTTGTATGCGTCGTACTTAGAATCAAATATTAATGCCCTTAACGAACCATTAGGATCTCCTTTGGGCGGCGGCACTTTAGTGATCACCATACCTAGAACATCTTTCACATTCGTTCCGTCTTTCGCAGATATCTTTATTATTTCGTCCGGCTGGATATTTAGCAAAGTTGCCAATTCTTTTGCGCTATCTTCGGTTCTTGCGTTAATTGAGTCAATCTTATTGATAACCGGTATTATTACTAGGCCCTGTTTTTTCGCTAATTCCAAATTATATAGCGTCTGTGCCTGTATGCCCTTAGTCGCATCGACCAAAAGAATAGCTCCTTCGACCGCCGCCAGAGAACGTGAAACTTCATAAGAAAAATCAATATGGCCCGGAGTATCTATCAAATTCAGAACATAAGTTGCGCCATTAAATTCGTACCTCATTTTAACGGGTTGCATTTTAATGGTAATCCCCTTTTCTCTTTCAAGATCCATAGTGTCTAAAAATTGAGGCTTCATTTTCCCCCGGGGCACCGTATTGGTTATCTCCAAAAACCTATCTGCCAAGGTTGATTTTCCGTGGTCAATATGAGCAATGATAACAAAATTCCTTATCTTATCCATATCACTTAATAAGCGTTTTAAGCTCTGTCATTTTCATAAAGTATGTTATACCTACGAAAACCAATAAACCAACGATGACAGAAAAGAACGTCTGCCAAAATAATCCATAAAAATTCGAATGATTAAAACCGGGGTAAACCATGGACAAGCGAACGAAAAGAGCCATTACAATGCTTGCAAATACGGTTTTGACAAAAGAATTAAAAATTTCTTTTGTCTCAAAGCTTCCAATAATCTTCTTCAGAAAAAGTAAAAGCAAGAATAATTGGAAAATAGCAGAAATAGATAGCGCCATAGGCAAACCTACAATTTCTAAACCTTTAGAGTTTTCCAAATTAAAAAGGCTGGATATATTTTCCTGAAAAAAATTAGGAGACCTTAGAATGCTAACAAAGAACAATGACAAAGCTATGTTTAAACACACAACAACGGCGCTTATGATGGCTGGGGTTTTAGTGTTATGGGTCGCGAAAAAAGTTTTGGACGCCAAAAGGACCAAGCCTTGAGCGAAGATGCCGAAGCTAAACAATCCTAAACAGGCCGCTGTAAGCTGAACATCCGCTGTGCCAAACTTCGCCGATTCAAAGAGAAGAGAAATTA
>CAZFEY010000013.1:0-16651 GCA_964518135.1 uncultured Candidatus Saccharibacteria bacterium | reverse complement strand
AAAAAATTATCTTTTTGTATTGTTTCCTCCATGATGGTTATTTTACATATTTTTAATTTTTAATCAAGCCCAGTAGTGGTCCCGCTTTCTACCGGATAAAAAATAGTCGTTAAAATATCTTCATTGGGTCAAACACAGTCTTTTCAGTGAGAACTGTTTAAATATTAGAAGGTGGGACTACTACTGGGCAAGTCCGGTTTCCGCAATAATTGCGTTTTTGGTATGCATTGATATAATTTTCAAAACGATGTTTCTTAAAAAACCAAACAGATTTTTTGTTTTGATTTTATTTTTTATTTTGATTGGGTTTGGTTATCTTCAAACCGTAAATCTTTTGGATCCGGATTTTGGGTGGCACATAAAAACTGGCGAGCTAATTCTAGAGAGAGGGGTGCCAAGAATAGACTGGTATTCTTATACGATGCCCGATTTTCCCTGGATTGACCACGAATGGTTGACGGATATTCTCATCTATAAACTTCACTCCTTTTTTGGTTATCAAGTTCTTTTATTATTGTTTTTAGTAATGGCTGCGTTTGCCTTCACAATCTTCATCAGAATAGAGAATTTTTATATTTATCTAGTTCCTGTCTTGTTCGGTTTTTTGTCTATTTTGGCGTATTTAGGGTTACGGCCCCAAATCGTCACAATGCTTTTTGTTGCAGTATTATGGAAAGTTCTACTTGATTTTTTGGATAAATACGACAAAGGCTTCCATTTATTCTATTTAATTCCATTATTATTTTTAATCTGGGTTAATCTGCATGGTGGTTTTGCCGCCGGCATTTTTATTTTGGGACTAGTATTGCTTCTAGAGATTATTAAAAAAACTAATTTCTTTGTCAAAGTGATCTGTCTTAAAATTTTTGACGGCCAATACTATACGAAGCTTTCAATAAGAAAAATTATTATTATTTTCTGGGTTTTATTCGTTTCTTTACTTGCGACAGTTATTAATCCCTACGGAGTCAGGATTTACGAGGAGGTTTTCAGAAGTGCTGGTGATAATTTTTTAAGATTCCACATAGCCGAATGGTTACCATTGCTGTTTTCTGATATTTCATCTTTTGCAATTTTTTACCTTTCTTTATTTATTGGATTATTCTTTGTTCTAAGAAAGAAAATAGAAA
Source organism: uncultured Candidatus Saccharibacteria bacterium (assembly GCA_964518135.1). Taxonomy (GTDB): domain Bacteria; phylum Patescibacteriota; class Minisyncoccia; order Minisyncoccales; family 2-12-FULL-40-12; genus 2-12-FULL-40-12. The sequence continues at coordinate 15,521 of CAZFEY010000013.1, read as the reverse complement.
TCAGTAGATGTGTCGTTGTTTTGTTGTTTTTGGCACTCAGCCTAATTAGTCAACGTCATCTATCCATCCTCGCCGTTTTAAGCGTACCAGTGCTATCTCAGATAATAATGTTTTTTAACGAAAAGATAAGCCAAGAAAGGATCGGGTCATTTTTTTCTGGGTTGGGAAAAGCAGCAATTATATTTTTTATTTTTGCGTTATTCTTCTCCGGATTTCATCAGAATATTTACAAGCTGTTTAGTGGCAAAAATCAGATAGATTATCCCGAGCAAGCCGTTTCTTTCTTAAAAACGTTACCACTTTCCAAAAATTTGTTTAATGAATATGGTTGGGGTGGGTATTTGATATGGAAACTACCAGAAAGGAGGTTATTTATTGATGGCAGAATGCCTAGCTGGAGACAGCATGGGAATTTCGTTTTTGGGGATTATATTAAAATTGGTAGAGCCGAAGAGGGCTTTAGTGATTTATTAAGTAGATACAATATAGAACTTATCTTATTACGAGTAGCGAGCAAAGATAGCGGATTCAAGAAGGAAACAACCATAAAGAATTGGTTTGCGAAGATCGTGGGTTATCGTCCTGCCAGGGGTTTGTATGGTGAATTAATTGATTCTGGTTGGAAAGTAATCTATAAAGACGGTGTCGCAATAATTCTGGAAAGATAACATGCCAAAACTAAGTCATCAAGAATGGAAGTTTATAGTGTGGATTTGGTTAGTTGTTATTTTTTTATCTTTTTTGCCTGTTATTATCGGAATTATTCGTACGCCAGCAGACAGTATATTCTTAGGTAAACAATCATTAAATGGGTCAGACCTACAGGTTTACTATTCCAATATTGAACAGATAAGAGATAACCATTTTTTACTCAAAAACCTTTTTACGTCGGAGCCTCATACAAGATTTATTTTTGATCCTGTTTGGCTTGCTATTGGATTATTAGCTAAAATATTCCAACTATCTGGATTTTGGGCGTTTCAAGTGGGTAGATTTTTGACGATTCCCTTTCTCCTACTATCTTGTTATTGGTTGGTGGCCATATTTTTTAGAGATGAGCTAAAAAGAAAGGTGGCATTTATCTTTCTAATTTTTGCTTCGGGTTTTGGTGGTTTTTATTTACAGGGCATAGCTAACAATGCTGGCGAATTAAATTTTTCAGTTGATAGTCATGGAACAGCAATGTTACCTATAGATGTTTGGATTCCGGAGGCTTTTACTTTTTTAAGCATATATAATTCTCCGCACTTTATAGTTTCCTTGATTTTTATTGTTTTGATATTATCATACTCTATTTTGGCATTCGAAAAATATAGACTGGTTTATAGTGTGCTTGCTGGTATATTTACTTTTTTTCTATTTTTTTTTCATCCCTATCACGTACCGACGGTCTTGGCCGTAATCGGCGTTTTTATCCTTGTCTATACGATTAAAGAAAGAAGGATTTTTGTAGATTATTTAAAGCACTTTTTTGTTTTGTTAATTTTTGCTGCACCCCCAATACTTTATCATTGGTGGGTGTTACAAAATTTCTGGGTTAGAAAACAACATTTTTTACAAAATATTACTTTACTTCCTATACCCGGTATGATTCTAATTGGTTATGGTCTTTTAGCGCCTCTTGCGCTAATTGGTATTTTGAGTATTTTACGCAATAAGGAGCATGATATCAAAAAAGTTTTTATGGTGTCATGGTTTTTTACACACGCCACATTGATTTTTCTACCATTTTCTTTTCAAAGAAGATTATTAGAAGGATTACAATTAATCATCGCGATACTGGCCGTAACGGGCCTTTTTTACCTAAAAGATATTTTATTAACAACAAGAACACGAGAGAATCACATCGTAGTTTTTTCTGGTTCGCCATTTTGGGTAATACTTTTTATTGTTTTATTCTCGTTTTCTTGGCTACAGGTTCTTGTGGGAGATATTGGTCTGTATTTTAATGAACACCGGAACGTATACATTAGTCAGGGAAAGGTACTCGCTATGCAATGGATAAGAGAGAATACCAAAGAAGAAGATATTGTTATTTCCTCTGTTGAGTCTGGCAATTTGATTCCAGCAATTTCCGTTAGGCAGGTTTACTTAGGTCATAGTCACCAAACAGCATTATCCGAAGACAAGCTTTTTGAAGTAAAAAATTTCTTTCTAAGTCATGATGACAAAACAAGAATTGATTTTTTGTCACGGCAAGGCATTGATTATTTATTTTTTGGTCAAGAAGAAAAAGCGGCGAGCTCGTTTAATCCTGCGGAGAAAAATTACTTCATAGAAGTTTTCAAAAACGATCAAGTTTCAATATATAAAGTTGAAATTTAGGGTTGTTCGAGGTGTAAAATTATGGTAATCTGAAAAATAATCGATATGCAGATTATTTGGAAAGGACAATCTTGTTTTCAAGTGATTGCGCAAAATGGAAAAAATGGCCAGGTTTTTTTGGTTATAGATCCGTTTAATGAGCAGTTAGGGTTAAAGGTTCCGAAATTGGAAGCCGATGTGCTTTTGGTGACTCATTCCCATTATGATCACAACAATAAAGAGGCAGTATTTTCTCCACAATCCGGACAAACGCCTTTTTTTATAGATGGACCTGGCGAATACGACGTTAAAGGAGTTTTTATTCAAGGCATTCATTCTTGGCATGACGAGAAAGAAGGGAAAGAAAGAGGGGAGAATACTATTTACACGATAGACATTGAGGATTTAAAGTTATGCCATTTGGGAGATTTGGGCCAGAAAGAATTGTCAGAAAGCCAGATTGATACAATTGGAAATGTTGATGTTCTGATGATACCTGTTGGGGGAACTTATACTATTGATGCCAAAACGGCTTCAAATATTATTTCCCAGATCGAGCCAAAAGTAGTAATACCAACGCATTATCATTTGCCAAAGTTAAAAGTGAAGCTTGATGGAGTAGAAAGTTTTTTGAAAGTAATGGGGGTTAAAGAGGCCGAGATTTTAAATAAACTCTCTATTAAATCCAAGGATTTATCGTTAGATGGGAGAAGAATAGTTGTTTTAAAGCCGTAACTTGTATAATAAATTACGCGGTTAAATAAATAATTTAAAACGCCAGTGAATTTTAATAAATTTATTGAAAAACTGCGAAGTTTACCGGAAGGAAATAGAAAAGTTATCCTTTGGGCGATAGTTATTATTTTGGGTCTAATCTTTTTGGTATTTTGGCTTAATGGTGTAAGGGAAAGATTTAAAAATTTCGAATCAGGAGGTTTTTTAAATAATATAGGTGTGCCTAAGTTGCAAGAAGAAATAGGATCTTTTCCTAAGATAGAGTTTCCAGAGATTACAGTTCCAGAGTTAACAGAGGAAGAGCTAAAAAAGTTAAATGATGCAATAGGAGATACAGGAAACACGGAAAACGGCACAGAAAATATAATTCAATAAGAATATAAAGGATAAATTTAAATCTTGATTAGTAAAAATGAAAAATAAGAAGTTATTAAAAAGCAATGCCGCCACCGGAGACGAGCCTCGCCAAGGACGGGAAGTTGGATATGTAAAACAGCGCGACATCGTGGAGGAAATGACGGAGTCATATATTGACTACGCTGTTTCGGTTATTATTGCTCGTGCCTTGCCAGACATTAGAGACGGACTAAAACCTGTCCACCGCCGCATTTTATATGCAATGTTTGAGGACGGATTAACTGCCGGCGCTAAATTCCGAAAATCAGCAACCGTTGTTGGTTCTTGCCTTGGGCGTTATCATCCTCATGGAGATCAGGCGGTTTACGACGCCGCAATTAGAATGGCCCAAGATTTTACCTTGCGTTATCCATTGATTCATGGACAAGGAAATATCGGTTCCATAGATGATCCTTCTGAATACGCCGCAATGAGGTATAGCGAAATGAAGCTGTCAAAGATCGGAGAGGAAATGCTAAGAGATATTAGCAAAAATACAGTTGATTTTATGGACAACTACGACAGTACAAGAGTTGAGCCAAAAGTTTTGCCATCGCCGCTGCCCCAGCTACTACTAAATGGCGCATGGGGTATTGCCGTTGGTATGGCAACCGTTATTCCGCCGCATAACCTTTCAGAAGTCGTAGATGCTCTTATTTTTTGCATAGATAATCCAAAGGTTACGACCGAGGACCTGTTTAAAATAATTAAGGGGCCCGATTTTCCAACGGGTGGTATTATTTATGACCAAAAAGCAATAATTGAAGCTTATTCTCAAGGGAAAGGCCCGATATTAACCAGAGGCAAGGCTGAAATTGTTGAATCGCAGAAAGGTGGTAAGTCTCAAATTGTGATTACGGAAATTCCATTCCAAACACAAAAGTCTGCCCTATTAGAACAATTTGCTTCTCTTGTTCAAGATAAAAAAATTGAAGGAATAAAAGACATCAGAGACGAATCAGATAGAGAGGGCTTAAGAATAGTAATCGATCTAAAGTCGGAAGCTTTACCGCAAAAAGTCTTGAATTTTCTTTATAAATTTACAGACTTACAAAAAACTTTTCATTTAAATCTTATAGCGCTAGTTGATGGTATTCAGCCAAAAGTTCTTTCTTTGGCTGATCTATTGAACCATTTTCTTGAACACAGAAAAGAAGTAGTTACAAGACGAACAAAGTACGAGCTAGAGAAAGCAAAAGAGAGGGCTCATATATTGGAGGGTTTGCATAAGTGCTTGGCTAACATAGATGCTGTTATTAAGATAATCAAAAATTCAGCTAGTAGACAGGACGCAGAGAAGAACCTTATTAAAAAATTCAAACTAACTTCTATTCAGGCAAATGCGATTTTGGAAACAAAACTATCAGCTTTAGCAAAACTGGAAAGACAAAAAATAGAAGACGAGTTAAAGCAGATCAAGGCCAAAATTAAAGAACTAACAGAGGTACTTAATAGTCCAAAGCTGGTTAAGGGTGTTATCAAGAAGGAGTTGAAGGAAATGAAAGAAAATTTTGGAGACGAAAGAAGAACCAAGGTGGTTTTACAAAAACTAGGCGAGATAGCAGAAACAGATATTATTCCACAAGAAGAAACCATTATTACGCTGACACAGGGGGGATATATCAAGAGGATTGATCCAAAGACTTATAAAATGCAAAAGAGGGGCGGTAAGGGAATGTTGGGCATGAAAACGTTGCAGGACGATACGGTAGCTCATTTCTTATCAGCTAAAACTCACGATTCTTTAATGTTTTTTACTGATTCCGGCAAGGTGTTTAGAACCTTGGCTTACGAAATTCCAGAAGGTAGTAGAGTTGCAAGGGGTAGGGGGTTGTTGAATTTTCTAGAAATATCCCCGCAGGATAAAATTTTAACTCTTATTCCGGTTGCTAAGGAAGATTATGATTCTGGGGATAAAAATCTGGTGATGGTTACCCGCGACGGCGTTATCAAAAAAACTATTTTGTCTGAATTCGAGAATGTCAGGAAGTCAGGCTTAATAGCTATTACGTTAAAAAAGGGCGATGCTTTGCAAAAAGTTTGCAAGAGCTCTGATCGAGACGAGATTATTTTAGTTACCAAAAAGGGGCAGTCAATTAGATTTGCGGAAAAAACAATAAGAAATATGGGAAGACCCGCGGCCGGCATTAAGGGTATGCGTCTGAAAAAAGGCGATGGTATTGTTGAGATGGAAGTAATTAGTACTTTAAAGGGTGATGAACATCAGAAAGAGAAGAATTACCTATTGATTGTTGCGGAGAACGGCTTTGGTAAAAGAACAGATCTTAAGGAGTATAGAGCGCAAGGAAGAGGGGGAAGTGGTATTAAAGCAATTAACGTTACCCCTAAAACCGGCGACATAGTTGCCGCTAAAATTCTATCCGGACAAGAAGATGAGCTTATAGTTATTTCGCAAAAAGGACAAGTTATTAAAACCAAAATTTCTTCTATTTCTAAACTATCTCGTTCTGCTCAAGGAGTAAGGATAATGAAGCTAGATTCCGGAGACAAGGTGGTTTCAGTAACTTGCCTATAGCTTAAAACGCTGTTTCTTTTGTATAATATTTTTATGGATACCTTCTTGAATCCCAACCAAGTTTTAGATCAACTAGATTTGTTGCCAAATATGATTGCCGCTGATTTTGGCTCGGGTTCTGGCGGGTGGGCAATTCCCTTGGCGAAAAGACTAAAAAGCGGTAAGGTTTTTGCTATAGATATTCTAGAAGAGCCTTTATCCGCCTTGAAAAGTAAGGCGAAGTTGGAAAAAGTTTGGAATATTCAGACCATCTGCGCTAATGTGGAAAATTTGAGATCGGCAAGATTAGGTGAGGGTAGTCTCGATTTTATATTAATAACTAACCTTCTGTTCCAGTCAGACAAGAAAGAGGTTATTTTGAAAGAGGCTTATAATCTTTTAAAGCGGGGAGGTAAGGTTTTGATAGTAGACTGGCTACCAGAGTCTTCAATCGGCTCTGAGAAAGATAATGTTAGTCCAGATGAAATCAAGCAAACTGCCGAACGAACTGGCTTTAGTATAAGTAAGAATATTGAGGTTGGACATCATCATTTTGGTATGGTGTTAATAAAGTCTTGACTTATGGGGTTGAAGGAATATCATATATTAATGAGATCTTTTAATTTACGAACGACTGTTTGTTTGGTATTATTAGGGGGATTGTTCTGGCCTGTTGCTTATGTTGGTGCGCAAGGTAATAATATCTCTATTCCCAATCCGATAGGTCCGGATACCTTGCCTGGGGTAATACTTCTTATCGCTACGGTTATTTTCAACTTGGCTCTATGGGTATCTCCCTTAATGATTATTGTTGCTGGGTTTTACTTTATTACTGCAGGGGGGAATGTAGAGCAATTAAGAACCGCTCGGACTATGATAATGTGGACATTAATCGGCCTAGCTATCACCATGTTATCGTTGGGCGCCATTCAGTTAATTGAAACCATTCTTGGTATTTAATTCGTTGCTTGATTTTCAAGGTATTTAATTATCATAGAAAAGGTCGAAATAATATAAAATTTATTCAAAAATATGAAAAAAATATTACTAGGATCTCTTTTGATTGGATTGTTGTCTATGCCTACGCTTGGATTAGCGCAGAACTGGTCAAATTTACCGAACGTTGGCGTTGAAAATGCATTTAGTAATGTCACTGGTTGGGCCTTTATAATCCTTCTTATGTTAGCCGTCTTCTTTATCATAGTTGGAGGTTATTACTGGGTTACTGCTGGCGGAGATGCCGCTAAGATTGGTGTAGCAAGAAACTATTTAATCTATGCTTTAATCGGGGTAGCCGTAGCTTTCATGGCGAGAGGATTAGTGGCTTTTGTTAATACCGTATTGCAATAATCAATAATCAATAATTGTTATTTGCAAAAAGTAAAAAGAAGGAGAAAATATCCTTCTTTTTACTTTTTCACACATCTTGCAAAGAGTAATTCTCTTTCGAATTGCATAAATTTAAAGTAATATATTATAGAGCTATGCGATAGGCGCTTGCATGAATTTCGGTGTTTATTGTGTTTCATGGGCGCCTCTGTGGTGGAATTGGAATACACGCAGCGCTTAGGACGCTGTTCCGAAAGGATTGCAGGTTCGAGTCCTGCCAGAGGCATTAGCATAAAGACTCCTATTTGTTTTTCGAAAATTACAATCGTTCTCGTATAAAATGCGTTGTTTTGTTGTGTCGTTTTATAGGTCATATTTTTCTAAAGACGCATTGCTCTTTTTATAGATATAAATAAATACGATATTACTCCGATTAAAAATATCAATAGCGTGTTGGGCGTATAGGGATACGGATACGTTATTAAACCGAATCCTAGCATGATTATTATCGATTGGAATCCCAAGATAGTAGCCAATGGTGTTAGCCAGATAAGATACCAATTCATAAACCAAGAAGGAATGGAAACTACGAACAGCATTATAACGTACCAACCCTTTTTTAAGAAATTCTGATCACGATAAGACAATTTAAGAATTAACCAAAGGTATCCTAGCGCGAATAGTAATATACTTAAGGCCTTTGTTGCAGATGCAATCAGGCCATAGGGTTGTTTAGTGTTAAAACTTAGTATTGACTGTTGGGGTTTGTTTCTGTCTTGTAATATATCTTTTCCTTTAATTCCCGCTAATGAGAATCCAGTAGTGGCTAACAAAGATTGTAGTGGAGATAAGGTTTCATAATTAAAGAGGTGGGCTTGCTTACTTAGGCCAGCGAAAATATTTTTATTGTACCCGAACGGTGCATAGAATATTAGTGTTAATAGTAAGAATATTAAAGACGCTTCGAGGCCAATTTTTATTGTTTTCTTCCAGCCATGGTTTTTGAACAATAACATCATTCCCAGTGGGATTAGTAGAATTGCAACATATTTTATAAGAACGATTAGCCAAAGCCAAATAAAACCTTTTATGTATTCCAACTTGGAGATTAAATAGAGGCCAATTAATATACCGCCACCAATCAAAATATCATTATGTGCATCGTTGATTGTGTTGATGAGAATTAATGGCTGCCAAGACAATGCAAGAAAAGTAAGGAATGTTTTATTAGGATTAATTTTTTTCGTTATATTAATAGCAAGATAGATAAACAGGATCATGGCTAAAAATAATATTATCCGGATTGTAAAAAGTTGTAGCGCTAGACTGTGTGGAAAAACCATTACGGGAATTGATATCAAAAACATCCATATTGGTCCATGCGTCATCGGAAAATCTTTCCAAAATAAACTATTAAGGTCTGGGTCTTCGGGAAAATTTTCTGGCGTAGTGGTGTATGGGTTTTGATGATATTGCGTGAGAATTTTTCCGTGAGACAAATTCCAGAAGATATCTTGTGAAAAAAATGGATTTGTCATTATTAATATTCCAGAGAAAATTAGGAAAAACGTTCCTACTATAATCCAATGGTTTTTTCCAATACTAGACCTAATAATTTGCTGATTTGCTATCCAAATAGCGATACCGACCAAGAAGAAAATAAGCCATATGTAAAATGCTGCTTCTAAGCTTTTCTGTGGATATAAGTCTAAAAATATATACGGGTCCTTTTGGAAAATATTCCCCGATAGTTTCATAATTCTAAAGTAGATAGCCGAGATGATTGAACCCAAAATTAATAATGGGACAGGCGAGGCCAAAAACCGATTCAAAATTGAAACAAAAGCCTCCTTCTGGTTATTAGGTATGCTATTCATAAGGTTAGTTTTATTTCTGCGCTGCTATAAAATATTGCGCTCCTAAAGGCAAGAAGCCTAAATGTTCTTCTAGGGGTCTCAATAATTTTAATGCTTTTGGGAAAAAAACAATGTATCGCGCTTCAACTATTTGGAAACCCAATGCTTTTAAGAGCTTGATACAATTGTTTTGACTAACAAGATGTGCGTCAGCATCAAATTCGCAATTTTTTACTATATATCTAGTAACTGGATTAAAAGGATTATGCTCGAAGATAAACAGATACCCATTCTTATTTAATATTCGATAGATCTCGACTATATTTTTTCTTCTTTCGATTGGTAAGATATGATGTAGCACATTAGAGAGGATCGCGGCGTCAAAGGAATTATTTTGAAATGGAATATCTATGCCATTATAGGCATGGAATATACAGTTTTGATTTTTTGACGAAGCCGTATCAATAGATTCGACAGACGGATCTATGCCATAGATCTTCAATTTGGGGAAGTATACAGGCAAAAAATATTCGATTTTTCCTATTCCACAACCGACATCAAGAATCTTGCCGCTTGCGTTTATACCATTTCTGGTGTAGAAAGATTTTAAGGTTTTCACCTTATATTCTGTAAAATATTCCGACGATTCGCCAGAAATTCGGATATTTCTGTTAAGAATTTCACTATAATTCCCGCTAAATTTATCGAAATCCATAATGAATTAATAATAATTCAAAATCTTACACAGAGCAAACTAAAACTATGAATAATATTTTTATTACCGGAGCGTCAGGTTTTTTAGGAAAACATATCATCAACAAATTAAAAGAGAACAAAGATTTCAATATTCGTTGTTTGGTTTATGGCCAAGCTCCCCATCGATTAGATGGGGTCGAAATAAGCTACGGAGACATTAGGGATTATAATGCGCTCGCCAAGGTATTTTCTGAAAACAGTATTGATACGATAATCCATCTTGCCGCTGTAATAAAATCTCCCAGAAACAACGATTTTTTAGAAGTCAACGTTAACGGAACAAAAAATCTCGTTGAGCTCGCCGAAAAACACGGCATTAGAAGGTTTATTTTTACGAGCACAGATCTGGTTATGTATAATTTAACGCATCCATACAGAGAAACTAAGTTAATATGTGAGAATATTATTCGAAGTTCTAACTTAAATTTTACAATTTTTAGACCTACGCCTATTTATGGGCCTGGCGACACCAAGAATTTTGTGGATCTCGTGTCTCTTGTAAAAAAGATGCCAATCATACCGGTAGTTAAGTGCGGTATGGATCCAGTTTACGTTGGTGATGTGGCAGTAGCTATTAATAGTGCGATAGGTAATTCTTTGGCAAGTCGCAAGATGTATAATTTACCAGGAGGATCTTTCCACGATCTCCCTGAAATATTTAGGATTATCAGTAAGACCCTGGGGCTTCGTCGGATCGTCGTTCCTGTTCCCGGAAGTTTATTCGTTCCCGCATTTCTTTTGTACAAGAAGATATTTCCTCGTTTTCCATTAGACCTATTTCAAGTTGATAAATGGTTACAGAATCGGCCTCTAGATATTTCCGAGACAAGAAAAGATCTTAGCTATAATCCTTTAACCTTTAGAGAGGGCATAAGCTTAACTCTATGTTAACCATATTAACCGTAATCTAATCAAAAACCGCCACAATGATGGCGGTTTTAGTTTTTAAAGATGATTTTTACTGTATGACTATTTTTTTGGTTTTGCCTTTTTCGATTTTTGGTATTCTTATTGTTAAAACTCCATCGGTCATTGAGGCTTCGGCCCTGGCAGCGTCAGCTTCTATTGGCAGAATTATTTCCCTAGAGAATTTTCCCCAAAAACACTCTTTATAGAAGTAATTTTTTTCTTCATTGCGTCCATTTTCTCTAATGCCTCGGATAACAACTGTATCTCCTTGCGCCGTAATATCGAGATCTCCGGGCTTTATGCCGGCGATCGCAGATTGAATTATAAGTTCGTCATCGGTTTGATAAACATCGACCGCCAATTGTCCTTCTGGTTCTGGCCATTTTTTCTCTTTAATGTTTTTAGCTTTGGGCAATGGGATTTCTTTTTCCTTATCTGCGCTCTGCGTTGCAATAGGAGTTGCAATAGAAAGAGACGTGACTGCCTTTGTAGCCTCTTCTTTTTTAGATCTAGTTTTTCTTACCTTTTTGGACCTAGCGTCTACTAATTCTATTTCGGCGTTTTCTTTTGCCGGTTCTTCTCTGGTGATTTTTTCTTCCGGTAGTTTTTCTTCAATCACGCCAGATTCCTCTAAATCTTCAGTGTCTTGGGCGTCGTGGGTGACGCCTTTAAGTTTTTCAAAAAATGAAGGCATATTTATTATATTGTTTAGTGTGTTTTAGTTATTCCGTTAGGAACAAACTTGTTTATTTCCGAAGGAATCAAACTCGTTTATTTCCGAAGGAATCAAACTCGTTTATTTCCGAAGGAATCAAGCTTGTTTATTTTGTTAAGCTTGCGAAGACATATCGCAACAACCTCCGCCAATAATAGAATCAAGATTGCTCCAAGAATTATATATCTAGAATCTTCTTCTATTGCCATTATAGAGAAATTGAAAACCGCATGCAAGGCGCTAGCAATGATTAAGCCCCAGAATACTATCATTTTTTTTGAGCTTAGTTTAAAAAAGGATATAGCCACATAATAACCGACGAGGCCCGACGCCAGGGCATGTAATAAAGTTGCACCTACAAATCTTACAACGGAAATAACAAAAACATCTTGTAGCGTGTAAGAAGACAGTACCAAGATATTTTCCACAGCCGCAAACCCCATGGCCGACGACATCATGTATATCATAATATCCACAGGTTCGTTGCATTCTGGATTTTTTAAAGATTTGTCTTTGACCACTAAATATTTTAACGTTTCCTCTGTCAGAGCTATCGCGGCATAAATTGGAATTACCGCTATAAAAGATGGAAGGTAGGTATGAAGAGTTGTCCCTGCTTTGTTGATGCCGAGCTCAATTATTATTGCGGGAAAAGTTGCTAACGCGCCATAAAAGAAAATTCTAAGTATTTCATGTCTGGGTTCGGGGTGGAGGTCTTTTTTTATAAAATAAAGTAGCCAAATAATACTTGGCGCTACGGCAAATATTGACAGGATAATATAATTTATTACGCTGTTGGCCATTTTTCAATCATTAAACATTTCTCTTTTCGTTTCAATGGAAGCGTTTGGTAAATTTCCTCCGTTATAAAAGGCATAAATGGATGTAGTAATTTCAATGAGGTGGTCAGAATTTCCATCAAAACAAATTTAGTTGAGTTTATTTCTTTGAGATCTGCGCTTTTGAGTTTTGCCTTGCTTTCCTCTATAATTTTGTCGCAAAAAGTATGCCAGAAATAGTGATAAATTTTTTCAGCCGCTAAATAAAAACGGAATTCCTCCAAATCTTTTGTAATATCTTTAATATTTTCTTTAAGGTTTTCTAAATTCTTCTTGCCCCAGTCGTCTGGTTCCATTTTTTTATTATTTAGAATCCCTTTAGAATTTTCCATTACGAATTTTGAGGCGTTCCATATTTTATTCGCAAAATGTTTATATGCTTTAAATTTCTCTTGAGAGATTTTACTGTCGTTTCCCGCACTTGTTCCAATAATCATCGCCATTCGAACTGCATCGGCTCCATATATCGTAATTATGTCTACCGGGTCAATATTATTGCCAAGGGACTTTGATATTTTGCGGTTTTTTTCATCGCGCACAAGACCATGCATATAAACATTTTTGAATGGGATGTCGCCAAGTAAAAATTGGCTCATCAATATCATTCGAGCAACCCAGAAGAATAAAATATCATAAGCAGTTTCCAAGACATCGGTCGGGTGATATGTTTCAAGGTCGCGAGTTCTCTTGGGCCATCCTAAGGTTGAGAACGTCCAAAGCCCCGAAGAAAACCAAGTGTCCAGGGTGTCGGGAAATTGTTGCCAATCTCTTCCGGGTTTTTCTTTTTGAACCTTATATTCTAGTTCGTCGGTTTCTTCTGGTGCAGGCGGTTTGTACCAAGCGGGAATTCTGTGGCCATACCATATTTGCCTGGAAATGCTCCAATCCCGTAAATTATCTATCCAGTCCAAATAGTTTTTCTCAAATCGTTCTGGTATTATTCTGATTTTTCCAGACGCGACAGATTCTTTCATTAATTCTTTCAGACTTTTATTGCCGCGTTCTTGTATCGGTTTATCAACGCTTACAAAAAACTGGTGCCTTTTTGGTAAAAACTCTATTTTGCCGCCAGATCTTTGGGATTTTGGCATATTCTGTTCGATTTCTGACTGTTTTTCCAATAAATTATTTTCAGTGAGCCATTGGACTATTCGCTGTTTAGCCTCTTCAACTTTTAGGCCATTTAGTATCCCCGCATTCTCATTCATGCGGTCTTGTTCGTTTATAACCTGAATGCGTTTTAAGCCGTGGCGGTCAGCAATTTCTTCATCGGTTTTGCTGTGGTAAGGAGTAACGCCCAAAGCCCCAGTGCCAAAATCTTGATCAACCGAAGGATCGCCTATGATTTGAATGGATAGTTTTGTTCCGGCAAAATCAATACCGTATGTTTTTCCAATGTATTGTTTGTATCTTTGATCGTCAGGATTAACTGCAACCGCAGTATCTCCCACTTTTGTTTCCGGTCTTGTGGTTGATATAGCGATAGGGAACTTTTTTGAATAGCGGAAAGTATACAAAATAGCCTTGCCAGACTCATACTCAATCTCTTCGTCATTTATTACGGTTTGGGCCTTAGGATCCCAGTTTACTACTTTTCCCTTGCCAATATAGATCAAGCCAGCCTTATGCATTCTGATAAAAGCTTCTTGTACGGCTTCGATTCGTTCTCTGTCTAGAGTGTATTTTAAGCGGGACCAATCAAGTGAAGCGCCCATGGCGCGCATCTGGTTTATAATAATTTTTTGGTTTTGTAGCGCGTATTGATTAACAAGATTGAAAAATTCTTCCCTTTTGTCTTTGTATTCGCTTTTTAATATTTTTTTCTCTTTTAAAAATTTAGTTTCGGTGGCAATGGCGGCATGATCGGTGCCTGGCAACCAAAGAGTTTTCTTGCCGCGCATCCTTTCAAAGCGAATCATAATATCTTCTATTGCCAACATTAAAGCCGATCCCATATGAAGCGCGCCGGTAACGTTCGGCGGAGGCAAGACCATAGAAAAGGGGATTTTGTGTCTTCTGGGTAACCTGTCCGGATTAAAAAAGCCGGATTTTTCCCAGAGTTTATAAATTTTTTCCTCTACCTCTCTGTGATCGTATGGTTTGGTTTTTTCTTTATCCATTTTTTAGGCTATTCGCAAATTAGCATCGGCTTTAATTTCTTTCCAATTTTTAGTTTTCTTGTTCTGATTAAAGAAGGCTGATATTCCTATCATCACAGCATTGTCTGTAGATAATGATTTTTCTGGCGCCAAAAAACCTATATTCATTTTTGTGGCCTCGTTTCTTAGCTGATTTTTTAATTCTTCGTTTGCAGATACGCCCCCGCCCAGAATGATCGATTTTACATTATACTCTTTTGTCGCATTGATAGTTTTTTTCACGAGGACATCAATAATGGATTGCTGTATTTCATTGCACATCTCTATTATAAACAATTTATCCTTTTTTGTTTTCTGATTCATTTTTTGGAGGTAATACAACACAGCGGTTTTCAGACCGGAAAAACTGAAATTATAATTTTTTTGGTATATCATAGGGCGCGGTAATTTGGTCATAATTTTGTAATTACCTCCTTTGAATTTCGCGGCTTCCTTCGCGATGGTTAATCCACCGGGATATTCAAGTCCTAAAATTCTGGCTGTTTTGTCAAAACATTCGCCAGCCGCGTCATCTAGTGTCTCGCCGATAAGTTTGTATTTTTTATGGTCTCGCATTAAAACCAATTGAGTGTGCCCGCCGCTTACAATCAAGCACATCGCCGGGAAAATTTGTTTTTTAGGATCGGGCATGGCCAAGAAGTTAGAAAGGATATGCGCCTCAATGTGATCCACTGGAACGATAGGCAAATCCATTTTTTCCGCTAGCTCCTTTGCAAAATTAACACCTACCCATAGACAAGGCTCTAAGCCGGGTCCAACAGTAACAGCAATCAAGTCAATTCTTTTGTTGATTGTTGATTGATAATTGTTAATTGTGAAACCCGCTTTTTTTAATGCCTTTTTAAGAACTATGGGCAGGTTTCGCTGGTGCTCTCTTTTTGCCAAAAAAGGAAAAACACCCCCGTATTTTTTATGGATTTCAACTTGAGACGAAACGACACTTGATAAAACTTTAAAAAGCGGTCCGTTGGCCTTCGGATTCTGCCTCTCCGTTTCCAAAATGGCAAC
>CAZFEY010000012.1:5869-17881 GCA_964518135.1 uncultured Candidatus Saccharibacteria bacterium | reverse complement strand
AATTCTGTTAATTCCTTAATAGATAATGCATAGCCCAAAGGATTATTTGGATTAGATAGGTATATAGCCTTAATACCCCTCACTATCTTTTCGTGTATGATTTTTATCGGTAATCCGTCCTGGCAAGGTATTTTTATAAATTTTAAACGATGAACTCTTTCGAATTTTCTATAGAAAAAGAAATTGGGGATAGGCAGTAAGATTTTAGCTTTATCTGGCAGTAAAAAGGAAAAAACCAAATCTAGGGCATGAGCGGCTCCATTTGTTAACACAACATTACGAGGGTTTATTTTTGCATATTGCGCGATTTTTTTTCGCGCCTTCTCGTATTCGTCAATTCGAGTATAACCGATTTTTCCGTAAGGATTTTCGTTTAGGTCTAATTTAAGCCAAGAATGGTTATATTTCCCTTTTTGCATAAACATAGATAAGATACGGAAGATATGTTATGATTTTAACATATTATGACTACAAAGGTTAATTCGGTCATAAAACAGATCGGGAGTAAAAAAAGTCTTTTTTGGGAGAGAGTAGAGGCCAGACAACTACTTAGCCTTTTTCGTTTAATTATTAAAAAAGTGCCCGCTTACAAAGATTTTTTGAAGCGTTACAAGATTAAGACCGGTAATATTAAAAATATTGCCGGTTTTAATTTACTGCCGATTATTAATAAAAAAGATTATCTGCGCAAATATCCCCTGCGCAAATTGGCTGTTGACGGAAGACTTAATAAGCCCCTTATTTTTACCTCTACCTCGGGCTCTACGGGAGAGCCATTCTATTTTCATCGTTCTTTTGGTTTGGACTGGCAAGCATCAATTATACACGAACTATTTTTTCTACATGGTCAATACAAAAAAGAGGAGCCCGTCCTGGTGATTATTTGTTTTGGCATGGGTGTTTGGATCGGGGGTTTAATCACGTATCAAGCTTGTAGATTACTCCAAGAGAGAGGTTATAATATTTCTTTAATTACCCCTGGTATCAACAAAGAAGAAATCTTTAAGTCTTTAAAAAATCTCGGGTCAGAATATAAAAATATTGTACTGGCAGGTTATCCGCCCTTTATTAAAGACATTATTGATGAAGCACCTTCGCGCGGCATTGATTGGAAGAAATTCCGAGTGCGTTTACTATTTGCGGCGGAGTCATTTACCGAAAACTTTCGAGGTTATATCGCAAACGCAGCCCGCATTAAAAATTCCTTACTCGACACAATGAATATTTACGGCACTGCCGATTTGGGAGCGATGGCTTTTGAAACTCCTCTGGTGGTTTTGATTCGCCAGATTTGCACTAAAAACAATAAATTATTTGAAGCAATTTTTAAAAAAATTCACAAGACTCCAACTTTATGTCAATACATTCCATCTTTTATTTCGTTTAGCGGTAATGGTGAAGATCTCTTGGTTAGCGGAGACAATACAACACCATTGATAAAATATGCCTTGGGTGATCATGGAGGAACAATTTCTTTTAGGGAGATGCTAAATAAAACATTAAAAGAGGGAATAAATTTAAAGAAGGAAGCAAAAGAAGCTGGCATAGCTAAGTTTTGGTATGAACTTCCTTTCGTGTATGTTTACGAACGCGATGATTTTTCCACCAATCTTTATGGTTTACAAATCTACCCAGAGCCAATTAGAGAGGCCTTACTTAAGAAACCATTGGCGTTCTATTTTACGGGTAAATTTATGCTCGAGACTCGTTTTGATAATCAACAGAATCAGTACTTGTTAATTCATTTAGAGGCGCAGAAATCGCGTAATGGCTCTATACCACAAGCCATCAGAAAAGCTGCCATTAGCGCTATTGTTGAGCAATTAGAGATTAAAAATTCCGAATACCGGGAATTGCATAAATTCCTTGGGAAACGTGCTCTGCCTCGTTTGCAATTTTGGCAGGCAGAGGACCCAAAATATTTCAAATTAGGTATTAAACAAAAGTGGGTTAAGAAGTAGATGGAAAATAATAATCCAAGGAAAATTAAATTATCGGATTTCCCAAAGGGCGGGGATTTAAAATCTCAAATAGAGTTTGTTTTGCGTTATGCGATTCTAGCGCCATCTACATATAATAATTAAACTCCTATGTCTAAAGATAAAAACACTTGGCAACCGATAGAGATTGTGTCAAGTCAACTCAAGGCCTTTATCGAGCAACACCCTGGAATTTTTGTTGTTGATGAAATACGGAGAAACATTGAAGAGATATTTCTTTTAAGGAACCCGAAATATCGTTTTGATAAAAATTATAAGGATGAATTTGAGAAATTCTTCGATTCTTACAGGAGCGAAAACTTCGGGAATTGGTTCTATTTTTCTTGGATTAATTCATTAGTTCGCTATCTTCCGGAGGGTTTGCACTACGAATTACGTACGGGTAGGAACAAGCAGCTTATAACCGCTGAAGAACAGGCGCGTTTTTATAACGCCAATATTGCATTTTTAGGAATGAGCGTTGGAAGTCATGTCGCGGTTGTAACAGCGATGACTAGTGGCGCAAAACATATAAAACTTGCTGATCCGGATGTTTTTTCCGGCGACAATCTAAACCGTGTCAGGACGGGATTTCAAAACGTTGGAACAAACAAAGCGGTTGTTGTTGCTCGCCAAATCTTTGAGATAAACCCGTACGCTGAAATTGAGCTATATACAGATGGGTTAACCGGAGAGAATGCAGAAAATATTTTAGGCAATACAGACCTTATTGTTGAGGAAATGGATAGCCCTTATTGGAAGTTAAAAATTCGTGAATTAGCACGCGATAGGGGCATTCCGGTGCTTATGGGCACCGACAATGGAGACAGTGTTATTGTTGATATTGAAAGATATGACATAAATAAGAAATTGCCAATTTTAAACGGTTGTATTGGCAAGATGACTGCCGAACAATTAAAATCAATGTCGCCAAAAGATCTGCCGAAGGTAGCAGGTAAAATCGCAGGGGCGGATCTTACTGTTCCAAAGATGCTTAATTCGGTCGCTGAAGTTGGTAAGTCTTTGTATTCTTGGCCGCAACTTGGCACAGCGGCTAATATGTGCGGCTCGGTAATTTCAATGCTTGCCCGAAGGATTCTCGTGGGAGATAAGAATATTGAATCAGGTCGTTATTCTGTTAACACAGACGCCATATTCGAATCTGATTATAAACGGAAATGGCTTTCTAGAAAAATAGAATTTATAAAATTCATTAAAAAAATGATGAGCAATACTTAATGACGATCTATGCAAGAAGACATAAAAAGAATTCTTGAAATAGCGACAAACGCTCCTTCTGGGAGTAATTCCCAACCATGGCAGTTTAAAGTAAGAGGGAAAATGGTTAATGTAATTGCTCTGCCACAAAAAGATCATCCCGTCCTGAATTATCGTAATCGAGGTACGTGGATTGCTCACGGAGCGTTGATAGAGAATATTGACATTGTTGCATCGTCTTTTGGGTACGGTACGGAAATTAAAATTTTTCCAGACAAAAACCAGCCGAATATTACAGCTGGCATCGGGCTTGTCTCGGGACTACCTAAGGCAGATCCGTTATTCTCGGTAGTTCCGTTGCGTACCATAAATAGAAAAAAATATGAAGATAGACTGCTGGATGATTATCAAAAGCAAGAATTATTTAAATCCGTAGAATCCCATAAAAATATAGAGTTAAAATTCACAGAAGACAAAGAGCAGTGTAGGTCAATTGGAGAAGCTCTGGCTGTAAATGAAATTGTAACACTTGAGACTAAGAGATTGCACAAGCTTTTCTTTGACGAAATAGTGTGGTCGCGAGAGGAAGAACTGAAAAGGAAATCAGGGCTTTACATAAAAACAATGGAGTTAAAACCACCACAACAAGCAGTGTTAAGATTGCTCGAGAATTGGCGAGTAATGCAATTTTTAAACCAAGTAAAGTTTGCAAGCGTAATCGCTAAAGACAATTCAAGAATATATTCGTCTGGAGCCGGTATAGGAATCATTGTAGTTAAAAATAACGACGAAGATTTTTTACTTGCGGGCAGGGTAATGGAACGTCTATGGCTTGAAGCAACACAAATGAGATTAAGCTTCCACCTTATCACTGGGACAATGTTTTTCTGGCAAGGCATACAAAACGATGCTATGAATATTTTTTCTCCAGATCATGTAAAAATTGTAAACGACGCATATAATAAGATAACAAAAGTGTTCAATATTAAACAGGGCATTATTGCGTTAGCGTTTAGGGTTGGATTCGACGGAGAACCTTCTGCCTTGTCTTCGAAGAAACCACCAGAGATCCTATAGCTGCGAAACTCCAATGTCTAAGATTATTTGGTAAAAATTATAGGATGTTATTGATACAGAATCATTTAGAATTTATATTAAATGTCTCCCTCATTATTTTTTAACCTACAGAACATCGATTTATTACTAGTTGCTTTGGCGGTGGCAGGTATTGGAGTTCTAGGGTTTTCTGTTTTTTTTAATAATAGACAGAGCGTTACTAATTTTTATTTCTTTCTTTTCTCAATAGCTACTATCGTATGGAGTTCAGTTAATTACCTTGCTTACCGGGTAAGTAATCCCGAAACATCTTTTTGGTTATTTAGATTGGTTATCTTTATCGCTACGTGGCATTCGTTTTTGTTTTTCCAGACATTCTTTGTTTTTCCAGAATCAAGCGTAAAATTCCCAAGGTGGTATAGATTTATACTATTTCCCTTGGTCGCCTTGGTTTCAATCATGAATTTAACTTCCCTTGTGTTCTCTGAGATAGGAGAAATTTCTTCAACGGGACAAGTCGTTAAGATAGAAAATGGCCCAGGAATCGCTCTTTTTGGGTCTCTCATCGCTTTTCTTATTGTCGGAGGTTTGGTGATGCTTTTTAGAAAAATGATGAAGTCTAGAGTTGAGGACAGGAAAAGGTATAGTTTTGTCCTTATGGGGGTTTTTATAACCTTTATTTTGATAATGATTTTCAATTTTATATTGCCGGCATTTTTTGACAATCCGAGATTTATTCCGCTAGGAGCGCTTTTTATCTTTCCCTTCGTAGCGTTTACTTCTTATGCAATTCTAAAACACAAACTTTTTAATATCCGTGTGGCGGGGACTGCGGTGTTGGTGTTTTTGCTTTCAATAGTTACTTTTTTTGAAGTGATTTTCGCCGGAGATTTAGCTTTGATTATTTATCGTGGCTCAATCTTCATTCTTGTTCTTTCCTTTGGTATTATGTTAATTCGGGGGGTTTTGAGAGAGGTGGAACAAAGAGAGAGGTTGGCGGAGTTGAATAAACAATTAGAAATTGCTTATCAAGAAGTAGAAAAATTAAGTAAGGCGAAGTCGGAGTTTATCTCTATTGCCTCTCATCAGCTTCGAACGCCCTTAACTGCAATAAAAGGCTATATCTCCATGATTATAGAAGGGAGTTATGGGAAGTTTGCCGAAAAAGCAAAGAAACCGTTAGAAAATGTTTATAAGTCTAACGAAAGATTGGTTAATTTGGTTAATGACTTGTTGAGTATTTCTCGGATTGAATCGGGCAAAATGAAGTTTGAACCGGAAATAGGTTCTATCGTGGAGATTATTGACGGGGTAATTTTTGATCTGACTCTTAATGCGGAAAAGAAAGGTTTATATTTAAAATTTGAAAAACCTTCAACTCCTATTCCTGAAATGATGCTGGATAAGGCCAAAACAAGAGATATTGTTCTTAATCTTGTCGATAACGCCATAAAATACACTCCGACAGGCGGAATAATAGTTAGTACCAAGATTCTAGATTCTAAATTCCAGGTTTTGATTCGGGATACCGGAGAGGGGATGGAAAAAGATGAAATGGATAAAATCTTTGAAAGTTTCTCCCGCGGCACAGTCGGCGTTAAAGCGTTTACCGAAGGCGCGGGCCTCGGACTCTATATAGCCCGCAAGTACGCCGAAATGCACGGCGGCAGAGTTTGGGCCGAGTCAGAGGGTAAAGGTAAGGGAAGCACGTTTTTTGTGGAGCTACCGGTGAAGTAAGAATTTAACTATTTACCAAAATTCAAAACTAGCGTGAATTTTTATTTGCCTTGACATTCGGGAAGGTATAGAATGAAATAATCTACGATTATGGTTGGCAAAAATGTGAATATACTGATAATCGAGGATGAGAAAACGCTGTCAGATATGTATTATGATAAGTTTAAGGCAGCAGGTTTTAATGTTGATGTCGCTTTTTCTGCCGAGATTGCTATGGAATCGTTAAGAAAGAAAAAACCAGACTTAATCTTGCTTGATATTCTGTTGCCGAGAAAAAATGGTATTGGTTTTTTAGAAGAAGTAAAGAGCGTTGCCGATCTTGATGGCGTTCCTGTGGTTGGTTTCTCTAATTTTGATGATCCAGAGACAAAAGAAAAGGCTTTTAAGCTTGGCGTAAAGGATTATTTACTCAAAACACAATATACTCCTCAGCAACTTTTGGAAAAGATACAAAAATACCTCCGTTAGTATAGGATAAGCAAGTGTGTGGTTAATAGTTGGTGGATAGCCAGCTTTTTTCTTCTTTTGAACGTAGTGAAAAAACATTCTTATTGTGATAATATATACGAGATCATTAAGAAAAAAATATAAATGCAACTCCGAATTTTTAAAAAATACGACATTTTTCATGGATTTTCCGATGCCTCTTTTGGCTCTATGGCCGGCAAGAACGGCGACAGGGCGGCTGTAAAATTTTTACACGAAATTGGCTACGATGCTGAAATTAAGAATTTAGTCTGGGCGCAGCAGGTTTTCGGGTCAAAAGTTCATATTTGCAATCCGTTTGATTCCGGAAAGATCATTAGTGGGGTCGATGGCTTAATTTCGAACGTTTCCGGCCAGGTTCTAACTGTTATTACGGCAGATTGCGCGCCAATCCTTGTTTTTGATCCAGAGCACAGAGTGGTTGCAGTTTTGCATGGGTCAAGAAAGTCGTTAATCGGGGGGATTATCGAGAAGGCGCTTGGCAAAATGACAAAGAGCTTTGGTTCTAGGCCTAAAGATCTTTTGGTTGGTATTGGTCCGCACATCAAAAAATGCCATTACTGGTTACAACCAAAAACATATGATGATTTAAAAAACAGTCCATTTAAAGCATATTTTGTTAACAAAAACAGAAAAATATATTTTGATTTGCAGAAACTGATTCTACGAGATCTTTTATCATCTGGAATTAAAAGAAATAACATACAAGATTGTCAGGTTTGCAATTACTGTGATTCCAGAAAATATTTCTCTGCCAGAAAAGAAGAGAAATATCCCAATATCTATAAAGGAAAACATCCAAGATTCGCCGGTTTTATTGGTTTAAAATCATTGCCTATTAAGATGCTTTTTAGCAAGAACATTGATCCGATAGTGAAAGATGCGGCAAAAATCATTAGAGATGGTAAAGTTGTAATGGCGCCGACAGATACGGTTTATGGATTATTGGCTGATGCGACAAATAAAGAAGCGGTTGAGAGAATCTTTCAAATTAAAAAAAGACGCAAGGATAAAGCAATATCTATTTTGGTAAAAGATCTAAAAATGGCAAAGTCGCTGGCCAATATTGATGCCAATACCGAAAAATTCCTGAAGAAAGTTTGGCCGGGACAAATTACAGTCGTTTTAAAAAAAAGAAGAGAGATAAAAATCTTCGGTACTTACAAGAATATTATTGCCTTAAGAGTACCAGATTACAGATTTCTTAATAAATTATTATCCGAAATAAAAAAGCCGTTAGTTGGGACTTCTGCGAATATTTCAGGATTTA
Source organism: uncultured Candidatus Saccharibacteria bacterium (assembly GCA_964518135.1). Classification (GTDB taxonomy): domain Bacteria; phylum Patescibacteriota; class Minisyncoccia; order Minisyncoccales; family 2-12-FULL-40-12; genus 2-12-FULL-40-12. The sequence continues at coordinate 10,135 of CAZFEY010000012.1, read as the reverse complement.
AACCGGCCAACAGCATCAAGGATATTATTGCGCAGTTTAAAAATGATAAAAACATGCTTAGTCTAATTCTAGATGCAGGTAGGCTAAAAAGAAGTTTGCCATCTACGGTAGTTGATCTTAGCGGGAAAACTCCATTTGTAAAAAGAAGGGGAGATAAAATCCCAAAATTGAATGAACCCCCACACCACAACGAGACTTGAATTATGTTCTTCGTTTATATCTTAAAAAGCAAGAAAGACGATAAGTTGTACATAGGATGTACGAATGATCTTAGAAAGAGAATCAGAGAACATAATTTAGGACTTGTTAGGTCAACAAGCCCAAGAAAACCATTTTACCTTGTTTATTATGAAGCTTATCTATCTAAACAAGATGCTTTCCGTAGAGAACACAATTTAAAACTACGAGCGAAAACTTTGAGACAACTTAAAAATAGAATCGATGATTCTCTCAAAGCATAAGTTCGTTTGGTATGGGGGTGAAAAATCTTAAGAAAACAGATTCAGCAATAGCAAGGTTGATTCAACAAGAGCAAAAGAGGCAGGAAATGTCACTCGACTTAATTCCGTCTGAAAATATTACTTCCAAAGCCATAATGGAAGCTTTGGGTTCCTCGCTTACCAACAAATATTCTGAGGGATATCCTACCAAGCGTTATTATGCTGGAAATGAAGTAATAGATAAAATAGAGGATTTAGCTAAAGAAAGGGCCAAAAAAGTTTTTCGTCTTGGTAAGGAGTGGAGCGTTAATGTCCAGCCGTATTCTGGTAGTCCGGCAAATATGGCCGTTTATTTTGCCTTATTAAATCCCGGCGATAAATTAATGGGCATGAGCCTGCCTTTTGGTGGTCATTTAACGCATGGCTGGAAAGTGAATTTCTCGGCAAAATTTTATAAATCAGTTCAGTATGGTGTTGGGCGTGATGGATACATAGACTATAAAGAAGTTAGGAGTCTTGCCCAAAAAGAAAAGCCAAAGATTATAGTTACTGGAGCCACGGCCTACTCGAGAATTTTCGATTTTAAAAAATTCCGCGAAATAGCTGACGAGGTTGGGGCGTATTTATTGGCCGATATTTCTCATATTGCGGGATTGGTTGCGGCTGGAGTACATCCGTCCCCATTTCCGCATTCGGACGTTGTTACCACAACAACTCACAAAACTTTACGTGGGCCAAGAGGGGCAATTATTTTCGCGAATAGCGAATCACAAATCGCAAAGCGTAATGGCGTTGATATATCTAAAGAAATAGACAAAGCAGTTTTTCCGGGCCTGCAGGGTGGTCCACATGACAATCAAACGGCTGCGATTGCGGTTAGCCTAGGAGAAGCAATGAAACCTTCTTTCAAGAAATATGGCGAGCAAATAGTAAAGAACGCCAAAGCCTTAGCTAAAGAACTTTCTCGACTCGGATTTAATCTTGTGTCTGGAGGCACGGATAATCATTTAATGTTAATTGATTTAACCAGTCTTGGCTTGTCTGGCAGGGAAGCACAGGATAAATTGGAAAACATAGGCATTATTGTTAACAGAAATACGGTGCCTTTTGATGCTCGTTCGCCATTTGATCCTTCCGGTATTAGGTTGGGGACCCCGACCATAACGACAAGGGGTATGAAAGAAAGAGAAATGAAAAAAATCGCCGGTTTGATTTACGACACTGTCGTAAGTTCTAGGTCTGTTTCGGGCATAAAAAAAGAGGTATTTAATCTTTGCAGAAAATTTCCAACAACATGACAAAAATACTAGACGGGAGAAAATTGGCGGATAAGATCATAGATGGAATTAGAAGAAGAGCCAAAAAAACCAAAAGAAAATTAACTTTGGCTGTGGTTTTGGTGGGCGATAATAAAATTTCTTTAAAATTTATCGAACAAAAAAGAATTGCCTGTGAAAAAGTCGGGATTGGTTTTAGATTTTTCCAGTTCCCAATTGATATATCAAACGAGGATTTAAAGAAGAAAATTAAAGGAATGGTGCAAAAACCGAATATCTCGGGGATTATTATTCAGCTACCACTTCCTAAAAAATTCGATACAGAAGAATTTTTGAATTTAATCCCAAAATCAAAAGACGTAGATGTTTTATCAGAGGCAAGCTTGGGAAAATTTTATCAGGGCTTATCGGTGTCGGCCCTACCGCCAACGGTTAGTGGGATTTTGCGTCTGTTGAAGGAATACAAAATAGACATCAAAGGAAGGAATGTCGTTATTGTGGGAGCTGGTAGGTTGGTTGGTTTGCCATTAGCCATTCAATTTTTAAAAGAAAAAGCAACTGTTTCTGTTATCAATAGCTCAACAAAAAACGCTGCTTCGTTTGTAAGCAAAGCAGACATTTTAATTTCTGGAGTTGGTAGACCAAATTTAATCAAAGGGAATATGGTAAAAAAGGGAGCTGTTGTTGTTGATGCTGGATCCTCTTTATTCCAAGGAGATATCGTAGGAGATGTAGATTTTAAATCTGTTTCGAAAAAGGCAAGTTACATTACTCCAGTTCCCGGCGGAGTAGGCCCCATGACCGTAGCTTGTTTAATTGAGAATCTGACGAAGACCCAAGAGAACAAGAGGGGATGACAATATAGGTTGAATAAGGCAAGTTTTAGATAGAACGCTAATTTCGGGGTTTACACCCCCTCCCCTTCTCTTCCACGGCTGTTCGGCGCTAGTCGGACACCCCTTTATCATTGGTAAGCTATCAAGGTATTTTAAGATCTTAATTTTGCTGTGTTGACGCCGGGTTGCCGGGAAGAATATAATTAATATATCCTAATCTATTCAGACATTAAAAAGGTCGAAATAAGAAAATAATAGAATTTTTACATGAAAAATTACACACTATCTTTAATAGTTTTCACGCTTTTTGCATCGGTTATGATTGCGCCAAGCACTGCCCTTGCCGTTCAACAAGGACAACACAACGGTAACGAACTTAATGTTAGCATTGAATATCAGAATTTTTTCGGTACAACTGATTTTCCATCTTTAAATCTCTTTGATTTGCCGGTTTATTATATCGGCGGAACGATGGATTACGATATTAGTATCGTAAACGACAAGAAATCCACCTACAAGAATTTAGTCGTATTGGTTGTTCATAAAGAATATCCTTCCGGCAATCTTATACCGGGATATGAAATAGATGCCTTTTCCGGACTGCCTTATCACAACAGGGCTTATATTGACACGTTAAAACAGGGAGAAACACTTGATTTGTCATTTTCCATTCCATCGTCTGCGTCTGCCGGGGCTGACCAAACCGAGGTAATTATTTATAGGGGATACAATTTGAATGACGGGAGCACGGGAAATACTTGGAGTAACGGAAGGATTATTTTTGAGCAACCTGTTGGGTATTTTTGTCCGCCAGAATTAAATTAAATTTTGAAGAGAGGAAACCTATAAAAATTCAGAAGCAAAAAATACGCATATTGATGTGCGTATTTTTTTTGTAGTGTCCTTATAAATGGTGGGCGAGAAAAGGATTGACTTTTTGACTACGTATCAGATTTTTTCTAGATATACTAAATCTAAAAATTCCGACACCTTTTTAGATAATCTAATATGGTACACTCTTTTCTGGTTGAAATTATACTTATCTTTCCCTCTTTAGATTTTATTTATACAAATGAGGCTTAAAACCTAATGAGATTATTATTTCATATGTATATATCTTTAGCTGGTTTTGGAACTATGGTTGTGAATATTACTGTTTTGTATCCTTTGTCAAAATAAATAGAACCGTCGGTTTCTATAAGGCCTTTCAGGAAATTAATTTTATAATTATTACTTTCTTTTATCCGGTGAGGTATGGATGCTTTTTGGATAAATTTTCCTGCTTACCAATCGGCCATTTTTTCTAAGTCGCATTGAAACGATTACTACAACAACAGTAATAATTATTGCGTAAAGAAATTTTCCTATCAGACCACTTTCTTTAGGAAGAAACAAATTAAATAATTCTTGAATTGCTTCATTCCATGCTAAAGCCGCTACAAATCCTAAACCGCCCAAAATAAGGGTGGTTATTGTTTTATTCAGTTCTTGTTTGGTATTTTTAAATTCTTCTAACATAATGGGCGAGGAGAGAGTTCCGCCTGCGTTGAAACTCCTGCCTGCGCTGAAGCTTTGGCAGGCAGGTCAGCGGGCAGGCGAACTCTCATTTTTAATTTTTCTGTACAAGTGGTGCCGCGGGAGAGAGTCGAACTCTCATGACCTTGCGATCGATGGATTTTGAGTCCATTGCGTCTGCCATTCCGCCACCGCGGC
>CAZFEY010000012.1:0-5769 GCA_964518135.1 uncultured Candidatus Saccharibacteria bacterium | reverse complement strand
AGCTCCTGTGGGTTTATCCCAAGTTGCAAAGTCGCACTTAGGCCAATTGCTACAGCCATAAAAAATCTTTTTTTTCTTTGTGCGTTTCTCAACAACGTCCCCATTTTCACATTTAGGACATTTTATCCCCAGATCGCTTTTGTTTATAGACTCTGTGTATTTGCACTTTGGAAAAGTAGAACAAGCATAGAATTTGCCAAATCTACCAAAACGGATTAAAATCGGAGCGCCGCATTCCGGGCATTTTTTTCCTTCTACCTCTTGAGTTATATTATTCTTTGGAACTTCTTCGTATTTTTTTTCCAGATTCTTTGCAAAGGGTTCGTAAAACTCTTTAATTACTGGGACCCATTCTTTTTTGTTTGCGGCTATTTGGTCTAAATTCTCCTCCATCTTTGCGGTAAAATTGATATCAACTATTTCCGGAAAATGTTTTACCAAGGTATCATTGACGGTAATACCGATTTCGGTTGGTCGAAATCTTCTGTCTTCGTCTTTTTCTATATAATTTCTTTCCTGAATAGTGGACAAAATTGGCGCATAAGTAGAGGGTCGGCCAATACCGTTTTCTTCCAGGGCTTTAATCAATGTTGCTTCGTTGTATCTTGGAGGCGGTTGGGTAAAATGCTGTTTCGGGGTTAATTTAATTAACTCCAAAATTTCTCCAAGCTTCACCAATGGTAATTCCGCCTCTTTAAATTTGATAGGATAAACCCTTAAAAATCCATCGAATTTTAAGGTTTGACCATTTGCTCTAAATAGATAGTTTTTCGCCCGTGTGTCTATGGTCGCGGCATCAAAAATAGCCGGGCCCATCTGACAGGCGATAAATCTTTTCCAGATAAGAGCATATAGCTTTTCTTCGTTCGCGCCATGCAACGCATCGGTTGTCGGAACAAGTTCTGGGTTGGTTGGCCTGATGGCCTCATGAGCTTCTTGAGCTTTTTTTGTGGTTTTATAATATCGATAAGACCCAGTCCAATAATTTGGGCCATAATTTTCAGTTATAAATTTTTTAGCAGCATCTAAAGACAAAGAAGAAAGATTGAAAGAATCTGTTCTGTGATAAGTGATTTTTCCGGTTTCGTAAAGTTTTTGCGCTATGCCCATTGTGAGCTTGGCGGGAAATCTAAATTTCTGCCAAGCCTCTTGTTGTAATGTGGAGGTTGTGAATGGGGGAAGAGGATTTCTTTTTACTTCCTTCTTTTTAACATCTACGGTTTTGTATTCCGCGCCATCCAATTCTTTGACGATATCCTCTATCTCTTGAGCAGTTTTTAAGCCCATCTTAGGAATCATTTTGTCATTTTGTCCGACAAGAGAAGCTTCAAATTCGCCGTCTCCTGTTTTTTTCAAGAGGGCCGTGATTGACCAGTATTGTTGAGGTATAAAATCTTCAATTTCCTTCTCGCGTTCCGCCACCAATTTTACTGCCACAGATTGTACCCTTCCCGCAGATAATCTTCTTACTATTTTTTTCCACAAGAAAGGAGATAATTTATATCCTACAATTCTATCAAGGATTCTTCTTGCTTGTTGGGCGTCGACCAGATCCATGTCTATCTCTCGAGGGTTTTTGAAAGCTTCTTTTATTGCATCCTTTGTAATTTCGTGAAAAACAACTCTTTCGTATGTTTTTTCTTTTTTGGATTTAGATTTGTTTTTGATCGGAACAAGATTTAAAGCCTTTGTAAGATGCCAAGCAATACTTTCTCCTTCTCTATCAGGGTCGGTTGCGAGTATAACTACATCGGCCTTTACCAGGCTGCTTTTAATTTCTTTAACAACCTTTCTGGCTTTTTGCATTATTATGTACTCTGGCTGAAAGTTGTTTTCAGTATCTATGCCTATTTTGCTTTTGGGTAAATCTCTTACGTGACCGAAAGAAGCCAGGACTTTATAATCCTTGCCAAGAAAATTTTGCAAACTTTTTGATTTTGTTGGGCTTTCGACCAGTACTAGTTTCATATTTAATTGCGGTACAAAGCGTAAGTGTTGGCTCCCAAGTCTTTTATTTTTCCCTTGATCTCGAGCGTGGCTATCGCACTTGAAACAATAGCTGGTGTTAATTTTGTTTTCTCTATGATTTTGTCTATATATAACGCCTCTTCCTTTAGTGCGTCAAGTATAAGATTCTCCTCTGGATTGTCGCCGACAATCTTTTTTGATGTGATAGTGTTTGATTTTAATCCCAGATTTTCCAATATGTCATCGGCGTTTTCTACTAATTTTGCTCCATTTTTGATTAATAGATGACAACCCTTTGAATTTGCAGAGTATATTGACCCAGGAAAAGCAAATAATATTTTTCCCTGCTGTCTGGCATAATTAGCAGTTATTAAAGAGCCGGATTTCTCTTTGGCTTCTACGACCAAAACTCCTTGGCTTAATCCGGCAATAATGCGATTCCTCTGGGGAAAAGTGAATTTTGTTCCTTGTGTTTCTGGTGGGTACTCCGAAATTAAACAGCCGCCAGTTTCAATAATGTTTCTTGAAAGTTTAATATTGGTTTTTGGATATATCGATTTCTCGTCTATTCCCGTTCCTAAAACCGCAATGGTTGGTTTCTTGTTTTCTACCGCCGCTTGATGACAAAAAGTATCAATACCTGGCGCCATGCCAGAAACAATAATGAGGCCTGCATTTGCCAAGTCTTGAGAGATGGCAGTTGCAACCCGTTTACCATAGATAGAATATCTTCTTGTGCCAACAATAGCAAATTTCAAAGAATCTGGTTTTGGTAGTATTCCTTTGTAGTAAATTGTTTTTGGCGCGTTTTTGATCCTGCGGAGCTCTGTAGGATAATTTTTGCCCCCGATATTTATAGTTTTTATTCCGTCAGGAACAAACTTGTTTATGTTTTCAGTCATTTTTTGAGCGTAGCGAGAAAAACATTCATTTTTTCAATCTAGCATCTTATTTTTGTATTGCAAAATTTGACAATTATTTTCTATAGTTTTATTATGATAGCGGTTCTTAAATCTTTCAAGTAAGGAGAGGGAGCATGAATAATGCCACATCGCCAGGCGACACCTTTTTCCAAGTAGATGATCAGTTGACCATATTTTTCCCCGACTGGATGAAAGTAGGTTTAACCAGAAAGAATCAAGACGGTCAGCTCGAGTTTTTCCATCTGGACAAGCACAAGCTCAAGTCGATCTTGCCTCATCGGGGTCCTATGTTATTGCTCGATAGTATAGATATCGACACTACTGGGAAGTTTTTCTTGGGCAATCTCAAGGTCCGGGAAGAGATGTGCGAAAATCATGTTATTGGTAATGTTCCGATCTTGAGGGGGGTTGACACTCAAGAGATAGCCGCTCAGTTGCTCGGAGTATTTGTGTATCTTGCCTTTCCAGACTTACATGGTGGCGCATGTAAGTTAAAAAAGTGTTCTTTTGAGGCAGGAAGTTACTCTATCGCTGTTGGTGATCAGATAAGTATCAAATTAGCACCGACAGATGTTCATAGGACCACATCAAAAGGTAAAGACCTTATAAGCGTTCCAGGTTATTTGTTTGTGAGGAATCAAGATAACAAGGTCGTATGTAAGGTCAAAGACATTCAATTGGTGGTATATAGAACAAACAATGTTCAGTCGCAAGACTGAGCATTTTAATTTGTCTGGGTATGTTTTAATTTTTCAACGGCGTCAGACAACATCTGGCAATAAAAATTTAGCCTTATTTGGTTAATGTTGCCTGATTGCTCTTTGCCTAAAATATTGCCGCGTTTCTTAATTCAGAATCTCTTAGCACGACCCTGTATCTAGGTTTTTCTAATTTTCTAATTGAATTTGTTCATTGCTGCTTCTGGGCCATACGCGATCGTAAATAAAACTGCCTGGATTGTCTTTTCGATAACTTGCCCGATTACTAATTGCTCTTTTTTGCTAAATTGCTTAATGACAAAATTTTCGGCGTTTCTTGGCTTTCCAGATAGAGGCTGGATGCCGACTCTAAACCTTAAGAACTCATTGTTCTTTAGCGTTTTTATAATGGATTCTACTCCCTTGTGGCCAGCAGCACCTCTGCCAGCAGAGATTTTAAATTTTCCCAGCGCCAAATCAATATCATCATGAATAACATAAAGACCATTATTTGTGTTGAGCCTGTGTTTTTTTATTACATAAGCTATGGCTCTACCGGAATCATTCATAAATGTTAAGGGTTTTACTAGCTCTACTTTTTTATCAGAGATTGTTCCCCAAGAGTAAAAACATATATTTGTTTTGTTTTTTTGCCAATCTTGGAATGAATAATTCTTTTGTAATTCATCTACAATCAAAAACCCAAAATTATGCCTTGTTCTTTCAAATTTTTTGCCAAGATTACCCAAGCCAACTATAACAATCATAAATTTAATGTATTAAATCGGTTAATTATTGATTATATCACTCGGGTTGCGAAAAGCGAAAAAATTGCTATAATTACAGATTGGTTTATAATTCCATTACTTGATTAAGCCATGAAATCATTTTTTATATTTATCTGGGAGTCTTTAAAGATAATCATAGTAGCGTTATTGATAGTAGTTCCTGTGCGTTATTTTTTGTTTCAGCCATTTTTTGTGATAGGGCAATCGATGGTACCGAACTTCAACGAAGGAGATTATCTTATTGTTGACGAGATTTCTTATAGATTTGTTGGGCCACAAAGAGGAGATGTGATAGTTTTTAAATATCCAGAAAACCCGACACAACGTTACATTAAAAGGATTATTGGCTTGCCGGGAGAAACGCTAGAAATAAAAAACGGAAAAATAGAGATCGTGCCGGTTTCTAGTGCACAGATTACTTTAGACGAATCTGCTTATCTGTCGTATTCGGTAGAGACTGCGGGAGATATAAATATTGCCCTTGGTCATAATGAATATTTTGTTTTGGGAGATAATAGGCCGTTATCTTCTGACTCTAGAAAATGGGGGACTTTACCAAGGGAAAACATTATTGGTAAGGTTTTTCTAAGAGCCTGGCCTGTGAGCGTTTTTGCCCATATAGAATCCCCGAGTTATTAATTTTTCTTGATGTGTAGTTTTCAATATGAAACAAGCAAAATTTCAATCGCCAACAGGCATGCACGATGTATTGCCGGAAACCCAGAAGTATTTTCAGCGTATTTATAATGTAGTCGAAAATATGGCTAACTTTTACGGTTTTAAGAGAATAGATACACCCATCGTGGAAAACGCGGAATTGTTTTCCAGGGGAGTCGGTATCTCCACGGATATTGTTCAAAAACAGATGTATATATTTAAAACACGAGGAGACGATTTTCTAGCTCTTAGGCCAGAGGGAACGGCACCTGTGATGCGATCTTTTTTTCAACACGGAATGTTTAATCTGCCACAACCATTAAAACTTTGGTATTTCGGCCCCTTCTTTAGAGCAGAAAACCCTCAAGCCGGAAGATATCGCCAATTCTGGCAAATAGGACTAGAGGTTTTGGAGGAGCAAAACCCTGCGGTAGATGCCCAAATGATTCAGATTTTTTATAATATTTTACAAGAGCTGAAAATTAAAAACTTAATAATTGAAGTAAATAGCATTGGCGATAGTCAGTGCAGGCCTTATTATAAAAAGTTGCTTTCTAATTATTTGAGGGCAAGAGAATCAGCTCTTTGTGGTGATTGCAAGAAAAGATTCAGAAAAAATCCACTAAGAGTTTTAGACTGCAAAGATGAAAAATGCCAACAGATTAAGTCTCAGGCGCCGCAAATCTTAGACCATTTATGCGATGAATGTAATAGTCATTTCAAGGAAGTTTTAGA
>CAZFEY010000011.1:0-19525 GCA_964518135.1 uncultured Candidatus Saccharibacteria bacterium | reverse complement strand
ACATATTTTTGTTTAATAAATGAAAAAAAGGCGACTAGTCGTCTCTGGGTTTTTACAAGAGTATTCTCTAAGATCAAAAACTGCGAGATTTAGTTATATTGACAGTATATACCAGAAGCAATATTTTGTCAAGCCTCTGCCCGATTTTTATTAAAATAAAAAGCACCGTTCCGTAGATCGGCGCTCTTTGTTTGTCGCTGGGCGAAGCCTGGTTATTTTCCCTTGCAGGTAGAACCATACGCGGGACAGTCCTCGCAATCGGTATCGCCATCGCCATGGGGACTACCCATACTCACGATATGGATTCCCAGTATGTTCGGTGACGAAGCCTTACGCTTGAACCAGACGACCTTCCAGTCTTTTCTGATGCCTACAGCTGGTTTCTCCCACAGATCGAAGGCATCTTTCAGGGAAGCCCAGAAAATCGCCATCAGGAGATCGGCTTTTTCCGCCAATTCAGAGGCTTTTTCAGCCTTTCCTGATTCCGCGGCGAACCTTGCAGCTTTCCCCCATTTCTGGACCAGGCAGTAAATCGACTTCAGTTCGTCGCTGTCGATTTCACCGATTACCTCCTCTTTCTCTGACACTTCAGAGTCCGGGCTGATCAAAAGATCGTCCGAACTCAACCCTTGCAGTTCTTCTGCGATGGTTTTTAACCACGTTTTCATGTTTTTTCCTCGCTTATATTATATGAAATTTTGAAAAGGACAATGTTATTTCTCCAAACATTAAGTTTCGAGATTTCTTATTGTATTATAGTTATTTATTTTTGTCAATAGGACAACGAACAAATAGAAAACCCGCATGGTCGAGTTGAAATCAACATGCGGGGTTAGATCCATCCTTTCGCGAGATAAATTAATCTCGCCGGGATTTCTCTTAAAATCCAAAGAAATTTGTTGCGCGTCCACCATTGGGCAGAATTGGGGTCAAAAGGAATGTTTCGAATTTCAAGAGGGAAAACAGCTTTTATGCCCATTTTTTTGAGTACCATTGCTATTCTCCACGCGTGCCATGGATGGCACAATACCAATGCTTTGCTCCAGCCGTTAGTTGTCATAATCCTTTCCGTTTGCGATAGAACCTCGAAAGTGTCGAGATAGTCCCCTTTTTGACGGTGTTTGCTAATGACGAAAAGATTAATTATGCCTCTTGGTAACGTATCGGTTATTTCCCGCTGAAGAATCATGGGAAGGCGGTAATCCGTCCGTATTCTTAATGCGATATCTGCCATAATCGCATTACTGTTTCCTCCAAACGATTGTCCGATTAGCACGTCTACCGTTTTTCTTTCGACCCTAACAGCGCACAACTGAACGTTCCAGCGAAAGAAACACTCCAAAAACTTGGTAAGCAACTTTTTTCTCCTTTCTATAAAAATTTAACTACTTTTCTTTTAACATTTTTATTTCATTTTGTCAAATAATTTAACTAGACGAAAAATATTTAAAATTCTCTTATCCTTAAAACATCTACATATAAAAAACAGGGTCCAGATATGTCTGGACCCATTAAAAGATCTAAAATGGTTACTTGCCTTTCGTGAACTTGGTTAGTTCGTCGTCTTTAGCGATGAACCAACTGAACAGCTCAGCCACGCTGTGAAAATGCTCTGTGATAACCGGCTGTATGTCCGGATCGATCGAGCAAGTGGTGAGAACGAAGGAACTTACCAGCGTATGAAGCCTGATAAGCGCCTTGTCGCGCTTCGATGGAGTTTTACAGCTCTCACATCTTTCCCAGACAGGATGTCTGGTGTTGAAGGTTAGGACTCCGCTTTTGATATCGAAATCCCATAAGTTCCGAGAGCCTTCCATTAATTCGTAGGAGAACTGTATTCCGAGAGAGTCATTCTTTACCCGAGTGCGTCTTCTTCCTTTCGGTCCCTGGACGCTTCCGGGAGAATGTTTCGGGAGGTCGTGTTCGGGAGGAGTTTCTTTCGTCTCGGCAGTAGTTTTAGATTCCTCTTTTCCCTTAGGAGTGGCAGATAGGGATGGATTTTCCTGTTTGCCGATCTCCTTTTTCCCTTTTGGTAGATGTCCTCTGCCGATAGTACCCTCTTGTAAGGAATCGAGAGCGTAACTGTAGAACAGTTTCAACGTATCGTCATTCTCGATGCCTTCTTTCAGAGCTTCCATTGACCGGATCCCAATATCTTGGTACCTCTCATGCCTTCCTTTATCCATCAAATCTTCATAGACTCTGGCGCCATGTTCTTGCCACCAGGTTTCTATGTGATAGCACAGATAAAAGATAGCATCGTTGCTTTCGTCGAATGATTTCCGGTCAACGTCCGGACTGATCTGGTCGTTCTGGATAATGCCCTCGAACAAACCAGAGTTAAGTGCTTCCGCTATCGCCGGGGGCAAGGATTTTCTTCCTACCTCTGTCTCTGTTAAGACAGAGAACGGAAGAGTGAATGGATCTCCGGTCTGTGCGATTAGCACTTGGCCTCTCGCAGCTTTACCGGACTTCTTGACTACATAAAGCTCAAAAGAAGTGCTTGATCCATCCTGATCCTTGTAAGTCGCTTGTTCCAGTTTTATGCCGGTGAACCTTGACGAAACAGAAATTTCGTAATCCCTGTCTTTGGTTTGTCCTTTCACCCGGATATAAATCCGCGCGCCGAGTTTTCTCATGGATTGAGAAAATCTTACGAGAACTTCTCTTTCGAGTTTTTCCGGTGAAAAAGAACCCATCGCTTGTTTAGCGGTGAATCCTTTTATCTTCACCATAGTTCTCCAGTCAACAAACCTGCCCTTTTCCTTTTTGGCCCTGGTTGGGTTGTACGAAATCTCGTTCCTGTCTAAGCAAGGAATCGATATGTCGCTTCTTTGCCTTTTGATATCTGCTGTAACAAATTCCCACTCGTGGAATTTGTTCGATGAGTCAGACGAAGTGAAGCTGAAGCTTGTACATTTCCCCAAGGGAGAAATCATACCGATCCCAAACCTTCCCAGTTTCCCCCTATCCTTTATCGAATCGAAAACCGATTCTAGAGCACGGTTGAACGTTGCCTCGGAAACTCCGTCTCCATTGTCTCGGGAAGTAATAGAGGATATTTTCTGGTTGATCGTGATCCAGATTTTCGACGCGTTGGCGTCAAGAGAATTCTGAATCAGTTCCAGCAGTATCGAGTATATCGTAGCGTACGTGGCAGCTACTTTAATAAGCGCTTGCCCTTCGTGAATTTCGATATTCGATGACTTCTGTTCCGATGGCTTTCTCGTCGTTTTCATCTCATTTACCTCCTTTCTGGGATAGTTTCCTGGCGGTTTCAGAACAAAGAGCATTGAGACTGTTTGCGAGCTCGAAAACTCCATTATTCGAAACCATTTTACGAAGACTGCCTCGGTCTTCAGGAGTGAAATCATCGGACAACACAAGCTTTGCAAGTTGCAAGGTAGCGCTTATCTGTCCAGTAAGGGACTTCAGGATTGCATCCTTAGGTATGCCCGGGTGATGAATATCCGATTCTTCTGCGATGACAGTAGGAGTAGCGAACAGTGTTCTTTTCCAAGCATTCTCACGCAGCGCGATCTGGTCTTGAACTACATACAGAACGTCGTTCATGATCTGGACGGTGTCGTTTGAAGGATTTGACTCTCCGCGGAAATATCCTGCCAATGCTCTCGAACTCACTCCGATTTTATCGGCAAGACTTTCGACCGAATCTAGATCGTAAGCAACGATCTTGCTCAATTCGATAATTGGACTTGGCACCTTTGAATATTCGGTTGCCGAATATCCAGCCAAAGAAAGGAAATGACGAAGCTTGATGCTCCTGATTCCCGTTGGTACTGTGCCGTTAATCCAGTCGTGTAGAGAACCGCCCTTCGCGCCCGTGAAATCTGTTACGATTTTATTGGCGCGCTCTTTTCCGCCCGGGAAGGTAGAAAAGAAGTGATTGAGGCACTTTGCAATCGTGCCCCTAAAATCTTTTTCCATCTTGAGTTCCTCCTTGTTGAGATGTCGTCAAATCTACGTCAACAGCGCACAGACTTGATTTCCTGCCGACCTCTCCGATTCTGAAGTCGACATGCAAGCCCGTGGAAAGTTTTACGTTGGTAGACGCGACAACGAATTTTTTGTTGTAGTATTCGCTGTCTTTGTCAGTAACTCTTACTTTCCATACGTCGCCGCTTTTCCCGGGTTCGTGACCTATCACGTAGCCCGAATGTCGTTGATCCATCTTTTGCTCCTTTCCGACAATTAAGTCGGTTATTTTTGTATGATAGCCCGAAGGCAATATTCACCATTATTAAATTGTAAAAAAGCTATGCTGAATTATATCATACCAATATAATTTGTCAATTCTGATGGAGAAAAAACAAAAGGGAGTCCATAAAGGCACTCCCTTGTTATCATCCTTGCGAACTGTGTTGATGAGTAGTGGTTACGCGTGTCCAACCCGGAACGGATCGGCCGGAATTTGGTCGACGTTAATCCCGAACTTGTCAAAGAATGCTTGTCTTGTTTCGGGGCCGAATTTGCCATCAACCACAACACGGAGGTCTCCTTGAAGATCACGGACGGCTTGTTCGGTTACGTCGCCGAAGATGCCGTCGGGAAGAAGTTTCTCGTTGGAGTCGTATCCCGCTACTATTAACATCAGTTGCAATGCCGCTGTTGCCGCTTTCGCTTCCGGAGTTTCCCTGTCTAAGAATTCCGGAAACAGACTTTCGCTGACGGAATTTTCATTCTCGTCAATTTTTTCGTTATTTGCCATTTAGTCTCCTCCTTTCTGTATAAGATGGATGATATTGTGCGTATTTATCTTATAGTATATTAAGCAAATTTTGTCCAGAGTGATTAAAAAAAACGGGGTGCTGATGAATCAAGGCGATTCTTCCCCGCTTTTTCGAGTGTTTCTTTATTCTGTCGGTCTTAAACCCTGTTCATAACCATAGGGCTCAAAACCTTAACCAATACTTCGGCGCCTGGAAAACGCTCCTGTATAGCCTTTCCAATCTCTGTTGCGACTCGATTCTTGATCTCTTCCGTTTTCTCCTGAAATGGAAGAGAAGCATCGATTTCGGCCAAGACTTCTTTGCCGAGACCATAGGCCATCATGTCGGGTACGAACAGAACGAGTACATCATCTTCGTCCACGACGCCAAGCTCTTCGACAGATATCATTGCCGAAACGATATCTTTAAAGAGGTCGTTTAACTGGTTTTCGCTTAAACCAGCAGGAAGGCAATAGACCTTTACGATTGGCTTCATTTGCCAACCTCCTTATGTAATTAAAATTGAATACTGATAAAATGGTATCACAATATTTTATTTCTGTCAACATAAAACAGAATTTTAGGCTAATAACTAGTTGATGCCGTCCACAAAATCTGCTATTGTTAAACCAGTTCCGAGGCTGCCCAAGCCCTGCGAATCAGGGGGAACTTGCTAACTGATACTTAGCGAGTCCCCCGTTCATTTTTAATAAAAACAAAAACCGCTCCTCAAGAGCGGTTTTTAATTCGCGCGTTCTTACTTTTTTGAGCTTTTCTTCGTTTTTTTTACCACTTTAGAGATTGTTTTCCAATGCTTTTTTAGATCTTTTGCTAGCGAGTGGATCTCGTTCTTTGCTATCTTTGAATCTTTGGCATATTCTTTTGCTACAGAATCAATAATATTATGGTACGCAGATTCTGTAACTTCCTTGGCTTTTTCAAGTCTTCCTATAACATCTCCTTTCATTTTAATAGCCCATGCTTGCAAGTGTCGGCGGTGCGTTTTTCCTTTTGGGCC
Source organism: uncultured Candidatus Saccharibacteria bacterium (assembly GCA_964518135.1). GTDB lineage: Bacteria > Patescibacteriota > Minisyncoccia > Minisyncoccales > 2-12-FULL-40-12 > 2-12-FULL-40-12. The sequence continues at coordinate 13,777 of CAZFEY010000011.1, read as the reverse complement.
GTAAAAAAAATAGGTCGTTGCGGCTAATCCGGCAAGAGCTACGCCGAGGACGGCCAGTTTCACTCCTTTTAAGGCATTTACTTTCTTTTTCATAAAATATTCTAATAATTAAATTGTTCTATTCTCAGCAGAGAACAAACTTGTTTATCGTCGACTTTTTCTTTGGCTTTTAACCTTTGAGCCTTTTTTCTTTATAGATGATGGAAAGAAGAATTGGAACAACAGACTGTTTTCCAGGCGTTCTTTTAGTTCGGCAACGAATTCTTCAGAATCTTCTAGATTCTCTTTGATGCTTTCTATAAGCTGGTATAGATTTCTCGCAAAACTAATTAAATAATACAAAACCACACAAATCAAAATTGTAATTATAACAGTTGCTATGGTGGATATAAAAAAGAAAATATCTGCCTTAATCAATGTATCCATAATATTATTATATCAGATTATTTATTCTGCGTATAGTAAAAAATCGCCTTTCGGGCGATTTTGTGTGATTTATAAATAAGGATTAGTATTCTAGTTTTATACCAAGCTTATCTGCGATTTGGTGAAACCACTTTTCGTGGCGGTCCACTTTGTGGGATAGAGCAACCATTTCTTGAAAATAATCATCAGCTTTTTTGGCGTAACTATCTACCGAAGTTTGTAGATCGGAAAAGCTTTGTTTTATTTCGTCCTTAAAGCTTTCGAAATTTTCTTTACTTGGAAAAACTTCCTGATTGGCTTCAATAATTTTTTCAATGTCTTCTCTGGTAAGCATGTTTATGATATCGTTATCTTCTTTTTATGCCACGTTTCTCCTACGAATTTATTATAACTCCACAGATATATGTGTCAAATAATTCCAAGGGTTTTTATAGTGGCCTATTGCTTAAAATATTTCCTTCCTTTTAGTTGGTCTGGTAGATAATCGTCTTTTGAATATTGTTCGTATCCCTTGCCGTAATCTAGGTCTTTCATAAGTTTTGTCGCCGCGTTGCGCAGTTTCAACGGAATTGGTAAATTTCCGTATTGTTTCACATCTTGCATCGCAGTCATATAGGCGTTATACGAGCTTCTATCTTTTTTGGCTTGGCATAAATACGTTACGCCATGGGCTAAATTAATGCCACATTCTGGTAATCCAATGATCTCTACGGCACGAAATACATCATTGGCCACAACTAAGGCTGTTGGTTGGGCTAATCCTATATCTTCTGAAGCAAAAATAACCATACGTCTTGCAATAAATTTTGGATCCTCTCCTGAATCAATCATGCGAGCCAAATAGTATAAGGCAGCATCGGTCTGGCTCGCCCTCATGCTTTTAATAAAAGCCGATATGGTATTGTAATGCTCTTCCCCTACTTTGTCGTATCTTAAAAATTTAGATTGCAAAGCATTTTTTAAATTTTCCAAATTGATTTTTTTATAAAGCTCATTTGTATTCTCGAGCATGGTAATTGCCTGTCTCGCGTCACCATTGGCCATATTTACCAGCCAATTAGTAGATTCTTTGTCTAGTTTTAATTTAGTCCGCTTGATAATGGTTTTCATTTCTTTATCCGTGAGTTCGTTTAAAACAAAAACCCTGCAGCGTGAAAGCAATGGCGAAATTACTTCAAAGCTCGGGTTTTCCGTAGTGGCTCCGATCAAGACCAATTCTCCTCTTTCTACGTATGGAAGCAAGAAATCTTGTTGTGCTTTATTAAACCTATGAATTTCGTCCAAGAATAAAATTTTTGGATAGTTTTTTGTGTCTTCGTCAATTATTTTTCTGATATCGGCTTTACCGGCCGAAACCGCCGATAGCTCGTATAGTTTTGCATCTAGGCTTTTAGCATATATTTTTGCCAGAGTTGTCTTTCCGGTCCCCGGAGGACCCCAAAGTATAAAAGAAAACAAATGTTTTTGTTTTATGGCTGTATTAATAGGTTTTCCATCTCCGACCAGGTGTTCTTGACCGACAAATTCTTTCAATGTTTTAGGTCTGATTCTTGAAGCTAAGGGTTCCATGTATTGACTGTACCAGAAACTTGCAAAAAGAAAAAAGGGTTCCCGGTGGAACCCTTTTCGATGCGTTCTGGGGTCAGGCTAATTTGTTGTGCAAATCAATCGCGCCTCCAGCTTGGGATTGCTTCCGCCTAGGTTGTACATCCCAACTTGCAGAAGACATTCGTCGTCGGGGAAACCCGGCAGTTCCATGTAGGGTCCATGTATTTCACCGATGTTCCCTTCATCTGGAATGCTTCCCTTCATGATCATCCCGAGGCGTATACCAGGTGATACTTCAATCCATGCTCTAGGTCGAGCCAGGATTGTAGAGTCATCAGATCCGTCGCCAAAATACCGCATTACTGGTAGGACAACACTACAATCATAATCGCCGATCTCGTACCTAAAGGATGGGGATACAAGCAATAAAGTCGACAGATCCTTATTGTCTCGCCAGACCAAGTAGCCCTCAGCGAGAACGCTGGAATGGCTGTTAAGCCGCCAGTTGTATCCGCCACCGACATTAATCTCGGTGATACCGTCACTTTCGCTGTAGAAAGCGATGATATCGGGCAAGATCGCTCCGTTTTCATCGGTCTGGTATCCCTCCAGTCGGAACGTGTCGTCCGTCCACTGGAACGATGCCGTGTTGCTGTTGCTCGCGTAGATCGGCGTAGTCGCGACCAGAATCATGATCATTCCCAAGATAATCCCTATAAATTTACTCGTCATTTTTACACTTCCTAAGTGTATGACGAAAATTATACTTAATACTAAAAGTATAGCATGTCATAATAAATTTGTCAATAGATAGAGGAACAAAAGAAAAAAGGCGGTTTTCCGCCTTTAAATTTTTGTTTTAAATGATTCTCCTTACCGCTTTTCGGTTCCGAAGTATGAGAATTCTGGTAATCCATAGACGAATTCCCATAAAGCAATGATTGCGCAGTAGATTGCTCGGAAAGAGAAAATTAGTGGAATCCATCCGATTACCACAATCCACATTGGGACGTGATAGACCCAGCTCCGCGTGATAAGATTTGGTAGCTCCATCATCGAAAAAAGAGCAATGGTTATTACCGTGAATGCCAGCCAAAACGACTTTATCCAGTTCCAGGGCAGATTAATTAATACTCCGAATATGCCCCAGCACGGGACCGTAACAAGGCAATAAACGAGCTTCGATCCTGGGTATTCCCAAAAACGAAGCAGGTTTGCCCCGACGAGATCGATCAGCACTCCGTAAACCATGCCCATTACAAACGGAAGGATTGCGCTTTTTGCTTCCTTCCTCGAAACGGCAACTATCATGACGATAGCTGCCAGCAAGACCATAATCCATCGTATCTGGATCATTTTCCGCTCCTCTCCGTGAGATGTAATTTTAAAAGATAACTAGCTAATATATATCATATTATTTTATTTCTGTCAATAAAAACAAAAAAAAGCGATTCGTCGCTTCTTTTATTTTGGGATATTTTTTGAGATTCTGGATTTTTATCCCCACGGGAAATTTCTTCCAAAGTGTCCCCAAGTAGCTGTATCTTTGTAGATAGGTATTCTAAGGTTTAGAGAAGAGATTATATTCTCTGGGGTTAGGTCGTATCCTTCGATTTCTTCTTCCCTTCCATCAATAACCACACTTTTCATTACTGGTTCTTTTTTGCCTATAGCATAAGCTAATTTTACCAAGACCTCTTTTGCATTTAGGCGTTTTAAATAATCAACAGCAATTTTTCTAGCCATATAGGCTCCACTTCTATCAACTTTCGTGCAGTCTTTTCCGCTAAAAGAGCCTCCTCCTGCCGGTACATTCGGTCCATAGCTATCGATGATAATTTTTCTGCCGGTTAATCCAGAGTCAGCTTCGAATCCGCCAATTTTCCAATCTCCTGCTGGATTAATAATATATTCTTCAGATTGGATAACCGATCGGACAATGCTTTCAAGATCTGCATGAGAAACATTTTGGAAGCTCGCAACGATCTTAGTAGGTTTTCCATCCTCTATTGTCACCTGGGTCTTTCCGTCATATGGGTATTTGGCGTAAATTTTTTTACACAGATCTCTTGCCAGTTCATATTCTAAGGGCATAAAATTTTCTGTTTCATTGCAAGCATAGCCAACCATAATGCCTTGATCCCCTGCCCCGCCAATATCAACCCCTTTAGCAATTTCATTGCTTTGCTCTACAACATTGGTGATTACTTTGAAACTTTCACCTACAATATCTTTTACGACTTTTTCTATGTTAACTTTACCATTGCTTTTTATCTCGCCTACAACACATACCAATCCATGACCTCCAAGTATTTCTATTGCTGTACGGCTATATTGATCTTCTGTGAGATATGCATCCAAAATAGCATCTGCGATATAATCACAGATTTTATCTGGATGTTTTGCTGATACAAATTCTGCAGTTTTTGTTTTTATGTTTTTAAATTATTTGTTTTTTTTATCAAAAAACGACAAACAAAAAATCGACTTTCATCTTTCCCTACTGGGCCTGGATTTAACACCTTCTTTGAAGAGTCGCTTCAAAGGGTTGTTGGACGGTCATCGAGCCAGATCTCTACCGTCTCTCTTGATAAACACACTATTCAATTTTCAATTACATTTTATCAGCACCAACAATAATGTCAAATAAAAAAATGAGGGGGAGGCGCCAAAGCGTCTCCCCGTCTTAACTTACAAAACCTGGCGTCGATGATGGTCTACGTCCTGCCGAACGGGCTGGGCGGACCGATATTCTGGGCTTCCTGCGTTGATCCCATCGAGCTGGCTTCTTCTGTAGTCGGGGGACCATTGCTGAACCCAATTACTCCATACTGACCGACCATAAGAGTTTCCTCCTTGGTTCATCAGGTTATGTAATATTTAGCTGGTTTAATAATATCAAAAGCAATTTATTTTACAATAAAAAGTTATACACAATGAATTTATAGTAATTTTAATCTCGCCAAGTCCTTTCTTAATTTTTTCGGATTTTCAAAGAGAATTGATTTAATACCTAATTTTTGGGCGGCTTTAATATTTTCCTTCCTGTCATCTATAAAAACGCATTCTTTAGCTTTTAGCTTTAATCTTTTTAAAGTAATTTTGTAAATTTTGGATTCTGGTTTACGATAACCAACCTCACAAGACAAAATGATGATTTTAAAGCCTAAATGTCGCAATCTTTTAAATCTGCCTATCTTTCTATTGGCTTTAACGTGAGGCGGGGTTGTATTAGATAATATAGCAAGTTCGAATCCCCTATTTTTTAATTCCGTCGCAATTTTCCAAGTTTCCTTAACATCTTTTCGCTTCCTAATGTAATCGTTAAGCCATAAATCCTTTTTGAACCTTGGTGACAGTTTCCTGTCTAATTTCTTTTCTAATTTTTGCCAAAATTCCCTATCGTTAATTCTTCCCTTACTCCACTCGTCTCTTATGGGCTGTATTATCGAAACAGTTTTATCGAGGGGCATTTTTAATTTTTTTGCGATTTTATCGTGGACAGATTTCCAATCTCCTCCTATCAAAACTTTACCAAGATCAAAAATTACAGCTTTTATCATATGATTTATGTTATCAAAAAATCCTGCGCGTGGGCAGTATGTAAGTATAAAAAATATTAAGGGGGACAGAATTAGAATCGTTAGAGTCTGTATCTGTCCCCCTTGGGCCTTTTTCTGTGCCTTGCGGCTCCAGTAGGTACTTGCGTTATCCGTACGATAGGCTGGGTAGCGGGTCGGATTCGTCAGTTCTTCTATCCTCCCACGCTAGAGATTTTGCCGCTCGTCGCGGATGACGCTGCCTCGTTGTCGATGTTGCCGTTCTTGAGCTTCCTCTTCGAACCTGAAAAGCATACATTCAAAGCAGTGTACCTCCTTTACAGAATAAGGTAATACCCCCTATTGCTAAGTATATAATAATAAAAAAATAATAATATTACAATACAACAAAACAGTTTCTGTGGAAAATCTAATCGCTAATCAGGCAAGAGCGCGCCTTCGGTATAGTAATTTGACGGATTCCAAAGCATGAAACCATTAAAATCTTTTCCTGTTGCGTCTAAAACCGCTTGTATTTCGTTTCGTACCATAGAATCGTCATATATAGCACCCATATTAAAATCCTGTAGCCAGGGTCTTATTTGGGCGTTACTTTCCTGTGTTTCTTTGAAAACTGATAATCTTTGCAACGCTCTTGCCGTTGAGTAATTTATTACTTCGTAAGGGTATTCTGCCGGATTTTCAAAACCTAAAAATCCTGGTGCATAATGTGATGGATAAATCATTGGAGAGATATAATCAAAATATCCAAAAGCATCTTCAATTATTTGCCCCACGCCCAAATCATCAGCGCTTGAGCAGGTTAGGCCAAAAAGGTCAACAGAAAGCCTCACACCTGGAAGCTGCTCTCGTAAGTATTTAAAAAAATCTTTGATTACTAAATGTTTTTCGATTTTTCCATCCCAAATGGGAAAAACCATATCTTTTAAGTCGCCATCCGAAGGAAACCTGACATAGTCAAAATTTATCTCATCAAAGCCGTGCGAAATAGCATCTTTGGCAATCGCGATATTGTAGTCCCAATTTTCTTTGGCCATAGGGTCAATCCATGCTAGACCAAGGCGGTCTAACCACAAGGAAAAAGGAGTTAAAGAGGTAAATATGGGACGAAAAGGATCAAGAGGAGAAAGGGGTAATCTAGATTGGCTATGAATAGCTATTTCTGGCCGTGTTCTAGCCAGTATTGGATCCTGAAAAACAGCAATTCTGCCAATAACGTAAATTTCTTCGTCATGCAGTTTTTTGACGAAAGAATCTATATCTTTAATTCTAAAACTTTCTGCTCCATATTTTTCAGCTAATTCTACTTGGGTGTCGTATCCTATATATCCCGACCAATCTTTAATATCAACCACAGCAGCGTTGATTTCAGTGTTTTTCGCAAGATCGATTAAATAATTAATATAATCGTTGCGGCTAGCAGACCAGCTTGTTATATAAACTGCCCTTATCGTTGCCGGGATTTCAATGGTTTCAGGTTTTTCTGTTTCTATTTCAAGAATTTGAGGAGAGTTTTCTGGTGGTATAGATTTTACTGCTTCTTGAGTGCTTTGAGTTTCTTGAGTTCCTTTTGGTTTCTGGTTTTTGACACTGTTCTTGCTTGAGCCAAAAAATACTCCAAAGAGGAGCACTAGAAAGATAAAAAATGTTAATGTTTTTATTATATCCTTCATCTCATTTGCCCATTCTTCTTTGTCGATTTTGAAAATCTTCAATGGCTTTATCTAAATCCTCCTCTGTAAAATCTGGCCAGTGTTTTTGACAAAAGTACAATTCTGCATAAGCTGATTCCCAAGTCAAAAAACCAGAAGTTCGTAATTCACCGCTAGTCCTAATAATCAAATCCGGATTAGGCAAGTCTGCCGTCCAAAGATTTTGGTCTATTGTTTCTTCTGTGATTTGATCAACAGGAATTTTTTTGTTAATTATTTTTTGGACAGCTTGAAGTATGTCGGCTCGACCACCATAACTTATAGCTAGGTTTAAAATTCCCTCCTTGTTGTTTTTAGTTCGCTCCTCCGTTTCTTCTATTAGTTTTTGTAGGTCTTTCGATAATCGCTTTTTCTGCCCTATTACTCGGACCTTAATTCCATCCTTGTGTAATTGGCTTATTTCGTTTTTGCTTAAGGCAAACTTTAGTAAATTCATTAAGTAATCAATTTCTGCTTTTGAGCGTTTCCAGTTCTCGGTAGAAAAAGCCCAAAGAGTTAATACTTTTACACCTCTTTCTTTGCACCACCGTCCTATCTTTTTTACCCTATCGTAACCACGGCGATGGCCCTCAAGAGTTGGTAAACCTTTTGCTTTTGCCCATCTTCGATTACCGTCCATTATAATTCCCAAATGGTAGGGTATATTTTTGACTTGAGTTATCATGCAGTTATTTTCTAAGCTATTAAGAAATCGCTTTCTATTTTATAATTTCTGGGTATTATCCAGGGAAAATTAAACCCGAAAAAATAAACGCCACTAGTTGCTAGTTTACCAAGAATGATTCTTGGTAAAAATTTTAATTTCAACTCTTTTTGATATTTTAGAAGATTGGGGAAATTTTTCAATAAGACATCGGCAGCTGCTAGGGACCAGATTACTCCTCCGCCAGACCATGGTTTTGTCAATCCGGCCGCGTCACCGCAGAGAGCGAATTTTGCATCGGAAGAAGTGGATAATCCTTGCGGAATTAAGGCGGCTTTGGTGATTTTTGGTTTGATATTATTTTTTTGTAGGAACTGATCGAATATCTTTTTCGCCTTTTCTCTCTTTTCCATTATTCCATATTCTACTTTTTTACCTCTTGGTATTTTCCAAAGAAAACCGGTTTTAGTTGGCCAAACCTCAACAAAATCATGGGTATTATTTTCATTGGTAAATCCTTGTATGCCTAGGTAAAAATTAGGTTCTTTACAATTTAAAGCTTTTCTGACTTGCGACAACGCTCCGTCAGCACCAATAATCCTATTAAATCCCAATGCAACTTTGCGTACATCGTCTATGCCTACAGGATGATTTAAATTTATGACCGCTCCAGCCTTTTTAACTAAATCCAGCACCAAATTGTCCAACATAGAATGGTCCATTACAAAGAATTTTTTTGAAAACTTTATTTTTAAAGTTTTCCTGGGAAAATAAACTAAGCAATAATTAATCTGGTTTTCAATTAACTTACTTGATTCTGGAATAAATTTTAAGATTCGCTCTGAAAAAAGCCCGGAGCAAACTTCCTTACCAATCTCGTTTCTTTTTTCAAATACGGTCACATCGTGGCCGTTATCTGCTAACTTCCAAGCTATGTATAAACCCGATATCCCAGCCCCAATGACGGCTATTTTCGTTTTTTTATTCATTGTTTGCTTTTGAATCCAAGGACTCTATTGGTTTATCGTTTGTTTCTATTTGGATTGGTTGTCTTTCTTGAAATTTAGCCACAATATAACCCATTGAAAAAGAAAACAGAGATATTAAAACGACTCCAAGAACTAAGATTATTTCTGATTGATTGTCTTTGACAGATTGGATGAATCTTGATAGCATATATTAAGCGAAAAAGTAAAAGTGAAAAATTACAGTTAAAAATTTAAAATTATATATTTTGTTCTTTTATTGTGCATTTTTCGTTTTGAATTTTGCATTTGACTGAACGAAGCGAAGGAACGTGGCAAAGACTAAAGCAACAGGAGCTACAAAATTAGGCAGGGATTCTCAACCCAAATATCTTGGAATTAAATTGTACGCCGGCCAAAAAACGAAAATTGGCAGTATTATTGTTCGTCAACGAGGAACAAAATTTATCGCGGGAAACAATGTTGCCCGCGGCGGAGACGATTCTCTCTACGCTCTTTCTGAGGGCGTGGTACGATTTCAGACAAAGAAAAAAAAGAGGTTTGATGGTTCGCAAAGAATAGTTAAAGTCGTCCACGTAGATTTAAAATAGCATTTTAATTGGCTTTTCTGATGGCTGCGCGGATAAATTCTTTGAAAAGAGGGTGTGGATGTGATGGTTTAGACTTGAATTCTGGATGGAATTGAGTACCTACGAAGAATGGATGGTTTTTAATCTCAATAATTTCAGAGAGCTTTGTCTCTGGATTTATTCCGGAAACAATCATTCCTTTTGCCTCTAGAGTATCTTTGAAGTTATTATTAAGTTCATAACGATGCCTATGGCGTTCTGAAACAGTTAGGGTTTTGTCCTTGGCTGATTTTTTTTGACTCGAATACGCTTTAAAACTAATAGTGCCAGGTTTGACTCTGCAATCGTAAGCTCCCAACCTCATTGTTCCGCCATATTTTTTTTCTTTCAAGATAACTTTTTGTTCCGGCATTATATCTATAACTGGATAAGGAGTGCTTTTAGTTCTCTTGTCGTTTGTTGGATAAGGAAAACACGGATCAAATTCAGTTGAATTTGCTCCTTTTAAATTACAGACATTTCTGGAGAATTCAATAACTGCGAGCTGCATTCCTAAACACAACCCAAGGAATGGAATCTTATTTTTTCGGCAATATTCAATGGCTTTGATTTTTCCCTCTATTCCTCTGCCGCCAAAGCCCCCTGGTACTATAATGCCGTCGAATTTTTTTAATTCTTTAAGTTGGGAAGGTTCGTTTGTGTATTTTTCGGCAGATAGCCATGTTATTTCAGCCTGTCTTTTGTGCGCCCAGGAGGCGTGCTTAATTGCCTCAATTACTGATATATAAGAATCCATTAAGGTAAAGCTTCCTGTCTCAAAATACTTCCCGACAATTCCTATTCGCACAATGCTTTTGGCGTTTTGGATAACTTTAACTAGTTGATTCCAGCCGTTGAAGTCCTTGGACTTGCGCGGTTTTAACCCTAACTTTTTAAGGATAATATTGCCAAGATTTTGTTTTTCGAATAAAAGAGGGACTTTGTAAATTGGAGATGTGTCGGGAGCAGCAATTACATCTTCTTCTTTTACATTGCAGAAAATAGCAATCTTCTTTTTTCTAATCGAGTCGGCTGTAATTTGCGATCTTGCCACAATGATATCCGGTTGAATACCCGCCATATTGAGAGATCTGGCTGCGTATTGAGTTGGTTTTGTTTTCATTTCTCCAATGGATTCCGGTATAGGAAGATAACTAACCAAAACAAAAAGAACTTTATTAAGTTCTTTAAGTCGCATCATTCTTGCGGCTTCCAAGAAAAGAAGATTTTGGTATTCGCCTACTGTGCCGCCAACTTCAATGAGAATAAAATCAGATTTTGTTTTTTTGGCAGCTCTTTCAATGCGGGAAATTACTTCTTCTGGTATGTGCGGAACTACCTCAACGCATTTGCCGTTGTATTCTAGATTTCTTTCTCTATTAATTACAGCTTGATAGACTCTGCCGGTAGTAATATAGTTATCTGTGCTTAAATTAACCCCCAAGAATCTTTCATAGTTGCCTACGTCTTGATCGCATTCTGTGCCGTCATCTGTAACAAAAACCTCTCCATGCTCAATTGGGTTCATAGTGCCGGCATCTACATTGACGTAAGGATCAATCTTAATTGCCGAAACTTTGAATCCTTTCGACTGGAGTATTTTTCCGATAACAGCGGTTGTTATCCCTTTACCGATACCGGACATTACTCCGCCAGTAACAAAAATGAAATTTGTTTTGCTCTTTAAAATAACCATCCTTGTTTTGTTTCGCAAAATAGTTCCTGATTTTTCCTAAATTAAAACGCGCCATAGGCACATATTATCGATAAGCAGATTTGTTCTAAATCCGTTATTCGATAACTTCTTTTTCTTCGGTAACTATTACTCTTATTTCTGATTCTAAATTATGATCTAATTTAATTTTTACCGGATACTCCCCTGCTTCTTTGATTGGATTTTCCAGCAAGACTTGGCTTTTCTTAATATCAAACCCAGCTTCTTTTAATTGTTCAACTATCTTTTGACTATTCACGGATCCAAAAGCCTGTTTTGTTTCATTGGCTATTTTAACCGGTATTACCAGCTCTAAGCCGTCAATTCTTGAGGCAAAATCCTGAACACCTTTTAACTCTTCTTCTTGTTTTTGAGATTTTATTTCTTTTTGCATTTCAAGCCAAGCCAGAGTTTTTTTATCAGCTATTCTAATAAGTTTTTTGGGAAGCAAAAAATTTCTGGCATAACCACTTTTTACCTCTTTAATATCGTATTTTTTTCCAATATTCTCAATGTCTTGAAGCAAAATTACTTTCATTGCGTTATTCTATCTTATTCCCTGTATTATTTCAATGGCTTTATCTAATTGTGGGTCTTTTCCCTGGTTAAAATCTTCATCCGACAAGCCAACTTGGATATCTGGTTCCAATCCTTTGCCAGTGATGAGTTCTCCTTTCGGAGTAAGCCAATTGGCTACCGTAATTTTTAAGAAAGAGCCGTCTTGCAGCTCTGCCAGCTCTTGTATAGAGCCCTTGCCAAAAGATTTTTCTCCAACAAGCTTGATTTCCCGATTATCCCTTAATGCCCCGGCCAATATTTCGGACGCTGAAGCTGATCCCTGATTAATAATAACAACAACGGGATAATCTATTAATCTGGCGTTGTCGCTTGTTTTGTACTCAATTCTTTCTTCTTTGCCTCCGAAATCTTCGATAGTAACTATACTTCCTGGGCTTAAGAACCATTCTGCTATTTCTTGAGATATTTCTAGGTAACCCCCAGGGTTATTTCTTAAATCCAAAATTATACCATGTGGATCATTATCGATAATATTTCTAGCGGCTTTGGCGAATTCAAATCCAGCCTGTTCAGAGAATTGATTGATTTTAACAATAGCCATTCTTCTGTTGTTAAAATCTCGGAAATCTAAAGAGAGAGCATTGATTTGTATTACTTCTCTGGTTATTTCTATGTCTTTCGTTGATTCTAGTCCTTCCCGAGTAATTGTTAAAACAACTTTTGTTCCTTGAGGCCCTCTTATCCGATCGACTGCTTCGTCAATGGTCAAATCAACTGTTGATTCATGATTTATTTGAAGTATTTTATCGCCAGCCTTAAGCCCGGCTCTCTGCGCCGGTGTTCCTTCCAGGGGAGCTATTACTTGAAGCTGACCGTCTTTTTTTCCTATTTCTATACCTATACCTTCAAAACGTCCAGTAATATCTTCTTTAAATTTTTTTGTATCTTCAGGATTGAAAAAAGTAGTATAAGGATCATCGAGCGATTTAATCATGCCCCCAATAGCTCCGTATATTATTTTTTGAGTATCGATTTTGGCAGGATCAACGAATTTATCTTGAATCTCTTTATATGCCTCCCAAAATAGAGAAAAATTAATATCTTCCGGCTGACAAACCCTACACACAACTTGGTTTTTGCCGGTAAAGAATCCTGCGCCAAAACTCGCCACCAAAGCTATAACTATTAAAAATAAAGTTAATATCCTGTTCTTCATAATATGCTATTGTGAATTTTTTTGTTTTTCTATTTCTTCAGAAACAAACTTGTTTATTTCTTCAGAAACAAACTTGTTCATTTCCAGCTCGATTAAACTTTTCAATTCTTCGTAACTTGATGGTGGTTGTATTTTTTTGTCGTTTAGAAAAAAGGTTGGCGTTCCATCCAATCCAAGAGCTATACTTGCTTGATAATGAAATTCCACCTTTTCTTTTATTGTGCCGGAATTTATGTCTGATTTAAATTGCTCAACACTAAGGCCAAGACTTTGAGCGTACTCTACAAATTTATCGGTTGGATTTTTCTCATTAGACCATTCAATCTGCTTTTCAAAAAGAATGTCGTGCATTTCCCAGAATTTTTCCTGAATACCTGCGGCCTCTGTAGCTTGGGCAGCCAAGGCCGCATTTTTATGGATTGATTTTAATGGAAAATGCCGAAAAACAAAAGATGTCTGATCTCCAAATTCATCATATGCTTGTTTGAGTATTGGTTGATACGCTCTACACGCAGGACATTGAAGATCGCTGTATTCAATCAATTTCACTCTTGCTTCTTTGTTTCCCTTAACCCAATCTTGACTAGGATCAAACTGGATATTGTTATTAGTTTGTGGATTTTTATTTAGTTTAATCAAGACAAAAATCGCAGTTATAACAACTACAATAATAATAATCCAAAAAATCACGCGCTGCATTTTTTTGCGCTTTTTATTTTGTTCTATATTTAAAAACTTTTGTTGTCGTTTCAACTCTTTTCTTTCTTTTTTTGTTAATTGTTGTTCTTGGGCCTGATTTTCCATACCCTTTATGTTAACAAATACAAATAAAAAGAAAAGCAAAA
>CAZFEY010000010.1:0-21002 GCA_964518135.1 uncultured Candidatus Saccharibacteria bacterium | reverse complement strand
AAAATATTATGAAATTTATTCTGGGGCTTAAATTAGGAATGACTCAGATTTTCGACGAAGAAGGGAAACACATTCCCGTGACCTTGATTGAGGCTGGACCATGCGAAATAACCCAGATAAAGACCAAAGAAGTAGATGGCTATGAAGCTATTCAGATTGGATTCCAAAAGTTAAAAGACAACAAGGTTGGAAAATCAATGAAGAAAAAGCCATTTAGATATATCAGGGAATTTGGTAATGGTATTGATTTGTCTCAATATAAAATTGGAGACACAATTGGTGTCGCGACCTTTCAGGAAGGAGGGGCTATAAAGGTAGCAGGTGTGTCTAAGGGAAAAGGTTTTGCTGGTGTGGTAAAAAAATGGGGTTTTTCTGGTAGAAATGCGACCCATGGCGTGAAGCACGAACAAAGATCTCCGGGCTCTGTCGGTTCTTCTTTCCCTCAAAGAGTTATTAAAGGAAGGAAATTACCAGGACGGGCCGGTAATGCGAGAGTAACGACCAAGAATTTGAAAATTATTAAAATTGATCCCGAAAAATCTATATTAGCGATTAAAGGAGCTCTTCCTGGTAGAAAAGGAACGCTGCTTGAAATCAGGGGATAATTTTTTATGAAGGCCATAGTTTACAATCAAGAAGGAAGAGAGGTTGGAAATACTGTTTTGCCAAAGGAAATATTCGATGTTGCTATGAATAGCGATTTGGTGCATCAAGTTGTTGTGGCCCAATCGGCAAATAGAAGAAAGATTATTGCTAACACTAAAGATCGCAGCCAAGTAAGAGGTGGCGGTAAGAAACCGTGGAAGCAGAAAGGAACTGGTCGTGCCAGGCACGGTTCAATCAGGTCTCCTTTGTGGAAAGGAGGAGGTGTAACTTTCGGGCCAACAAAAGAGAGAGTTTTTTCAAAGATAGCACCTAAAAAATTAAGGAGAAAGGCTTTATTTATGGTTTTGTCTGCCAAGGCAAAAAACAATTTATTATTTATTCTGGATGAATTAACATTGCCTCAACCAAAAACCAAAATGGTCGAAAAAATTATGAATAAATTCCCATTTAAAAAAGACAGTTGCTTAATCGCTTTACCATCCTTAGATAAGAATTTTATTCTAGCCAGTAGGAATTTACCGCGAATTATAACAATACAGGCAAAAGATTTAAATTGCATAGATTTATTAAGTAGTAAGTATTTGGTTGTGTCTAAAGAAAGCGTGAAGGTAATAAAAGATACTATTGGAAAATAATGCTATGAAGCTAGGCAATATTTTTAATAAAAAAAAGGAGGAGAAGGAAATAAAAGGGGAAGAAAAGAAAGAAGAAATTAAAAAAGCTGTGCCGCAGCCAGTCCCCGACATTGCACCAAAAGGTAAAAAAGAAAAAACATTAATTCAGGAAAGATCGCTTTTAATTTCTCCGCATATTTCTGAAAAGGCCACCGATCTTGTAAGGCAAAACCAGTACGTTTTCAACGTTGCCTCAAATGCTAATGCGGTTAATATTAAAAGGGCCGTTGAAAATGTTTATGGAGTAGATGTTTTAAAGGTGAACATAGTGAATGTGCCTAGAAAATCAAGGAGGGTTGGTAGATATAAGGGTTGGAGAAAGGGATACAAAAAAGCCATCGTGAAGATTAAAAAAGGACAAACGATTGAGGTTTTGCCTCGCTAAAAATATGAAGGCAACAAAAATTTTAACTAAAAAAAGACCAGAAAGAAAATTAATTACTTCGCTCAAAAAAAGAGGGGGACGAAATTCTTCGGGCAGGATTACGATCAGGCATAGGGGCGGAGGAGCTAAGAGATATTATAGGGTTATTGATTTTGGACAAGGAAAGATCAATATCCCCGCTAAAGTAATAGCCTTGGAGTATGACCCAAACAGGACCAGTTTTATCGCTCTTTTGGAGTACCAAGACAAAGACAGGAAATACGTTATAGCTCCAAATGGATTGAAGATTGGCGAAGAAGTGATTATTGCCGAAAAAGCTGATTTAAAAACAGGTAACAGAATGAGGTTAAAAAATGTTTCTTCCGGAACAGAAATTTTTAATATAGAATTAGAGCCAGATCGAGGAGGAAAAATGATAAGAGGGGCTGGTACTTCAGCGCAAGTACTTGCCCAAGAGGGTGTCTATACTCATCTTAAGATGCCGTCTGGAGAGGTAAGAAAGGTTCGTGGGGAATGTTACGCAACTATTGGATCTGTTTCCTATCCCGAATGGAGATATGTAAAATTGGGTAAGGCAGGCAGTTCTCGTCATAGAGGAAGAAGGCCGGCTGTGCGTGGTGTTGCTATGGCTCCAATAGCTCATCCTCATGGCGGAGGAGAGGGAAGATCTTCTATAGGAATGAAGCATCCCAAGACTCCCTGGGGTAAACCTGCCTTTGGAGTAAGAACGCGCAATAAAAAGAAATGGACAGGCAAGCTTATATTACAAAGGAGAAATAAAAAAAGAAAATAAATAAGTTTGATTCCTTCGGAAATAAACAAGTTTGATTCCTTCGGAAATAAACAAGTTTGTTTCCTTCGGAAATTAAACAAGTTTGTTTTTCAAATAATTAAAACTTAAATATGGCTAGAAGTTTAAAAAAAGGACCATACGTTGCGGAAAAATTACTGGAGAAGATTAAAAAACTAAAACCAGGCAGTTTAGAAGCAATAAAAACGTGGTATAGAAGTTCTACAATTACACCCGAGATGATAGGGTTTACTTTCGCAGTTCATAACGGTAAAGATTTTATTACGGTTAGGGCAACAGAAGAGATGGTTGGTCATCGTCTTGGCGAGTTTGCGCCAACAACAAAATTCGGAAGGCATGGAGGTAAGATGCAAAAAGAATTAGAGAAAAAAGCAGAAGCCCCGGCCCCAGCCAAGTCAAAATAAGACGAGCTTTATTCTGACGAAATAAGACGAGCTTGATTCTGTCAAAATAAGACGAGCTTGATTCTGACGAAACAAAACAAGTTTGATTCCCGAGAAATTAAAAAAAATATGCAAACAGTCGCTTATCTTCGATATTTAAATATTGCCCCTCGCAAAGTCAGATTGATAACCAAACTTATCAAGGGGAAAGCAACAAAAGACGCAGAGGCCATTTTGCGTTTTACGATAAAGAGAGGCGCTAAGCCAATTTTGAAATTATTACAATCAGCCATATCAAGCGCAAAACAGAATTTTCAAATAGAGGCATCCAATCTTTATATTGCTAAAATAAGCGTTGATGAAGGTCCGCGAAGAAAAAAATGGAGAGCCAGGGCAAGGGGTACTGCTGGCAGAATCGAAAAGAGGACGTCTCACATCTCTTTGTTTTTAGACCAGATTGATAAGAAAGCTAAAAAGAAAAAAGAAACTAATAAAACGGAAGAGGCGAATCAAGAACAAGAAGAACGTCAAAAAACAGAAAAAATAACCCCTGTTAACAAACCAAAATTTCAAACAGATAGAAGGATGGCCAGGCCGCAAAAACAACAAAGCGCTAGAAAATTCTTTAGAAGAAAAGCATTTTAATTAAATTAGTTTATGGCACATAAAGTTAATCCAAAAGTATTTAGAATAAAAGAAATATCGGACTGGGATGCGAGATGGTTTCATGGAAAGAAAATAGCAAAACCACTAAGAGACGATATTAGTATCAGGAACTTCTTGAAAAAGAAGCTTGTTAACATGGGAATTGAAAAGATTGAAATCGAAAGACTGCGCAATAGAATAAATGTTATACTTTCTAGTTCTCGTCCTGGTTTGATTATCGGCCGCGGAGGTGGAGGAATAGAAGAATTAAAAAAACAAATAGAAAATCTTTTAAGAAAGAAAAATGATCCCACGTCTATTAAAGAATTAAAAATCGAAGTTAAAGAAATAAAAGATCCTTGGGAATCAGCTTCTTTAACTGCCCAGTTGGTTGCTCAGCAAATAGAAAAAAGAATGCCCTATCGTAGATTGCTTAAGCAGACCATAGACAAGGTTGCGGCGCACAAATCTATTCAGGGAGTAAGGGTGGAACTTTCAGGAAGATTGGATGGTGCTTCCATAGCAAGACGAGAATGGTTAAGAAAGGGACAGTTGCCGCGCCAAACAATTAGAGCCGATATTGATTTTGCCAAAGCCGAAGCCCGTTGTTCTTATGGGACTGTGGGAATAAAAGTATGGATGTATAAAGGAGAAAAATTTTAAGATTTTAATACGCTAGAAAATAAAAATTATGTCTATTTTAATGCCGCGAAAAGTCAAGCATAGGAAATGGAGAAAGGGACGAAGCAAAGGGCTCTCAAAGAGGGGTACGGAAGTGGTTTTTGGCAGTTTTGGGTTGAAAAGCTTAGAAACAAAATGGATTACAGCTCGCCAAATTGAAGCTGCAAGAAGAGCAATTTTAAGGTATTTAAGAAAGGGCGGAAAATTATGGATAAGAATATTTCCAAACAAACCCGTTACTAAAAAAGGAACTGAAGTGCCCATGGGAGGCGGAAAGGGCAGTGTTGATCATTATGCTTTTCCAATTAAGCCAGGCAGAATAATTTTTGAAATAGACGGGATTAAAGAGGAAGACGCTAAGGCAGCTTTTCGAAAGGCCGCCGATAAATTACCGATCAAGACCAGATTTATTAATAAGTAGAGTATGAAGATTAACGAATTAAAACAAAGGTCAAGAGAGGAGTTAGGCAGAATGTTACAGGAATATCGAGAAAAACTTAGGTTGTTGCGTTTCGATTTGGCATCAGGTAAAGTGAAAAATGTCCGTGAAATCAGAAAAACCAGGAAAACAATAGCCAAAATATTAACATTATCCCGGGTTTCTAAATAACATATAATTTATATTTAACAATGCCAAAAAGAAAACTAACAGGAGAGGTATTATCGAATAAAATGCAAAAGACCGTTGTTGTGCGTGTTGGGAGTATAAAACTTCATCCTAAATACAAAAAAAGATATAAATTTCACAAGAAGTATAAGGCTCATAACGAAAATATGGAATTAATCATTGGAGACAAGGTAGTAATTGAGGAGTGCAGACCTTTAAGCAAGGATAAGAAGTGGCAAGTGATTGAAAAATTAAGCAAGGGCGTAAAATAATTAACGTTTTATGATACAGCCAAGAACGATATTAAAGGTGGCAGACAATACGGGAGCTAAAATGGTTCAATGTTTTAAGGTGTTAGGTGGTAGCAGAAGGCGTTACGCCCAGTTGGGAGATATTATTGTTGTGGCGGTGAAGGTGGCTGAGCCGAGAAAAATAGTGAAAAAACACGAAGTCGTGAGAGGAGTTATCGTTCGTCAAAAAAAATCATTTCGTCGAAAGAACGGTATATATATAAGATTTGATGAAAATGCCATCGTTATTTTAGAAGGAAAAACTAAAGAGCCAAAGGGTGGAAGAATTTTTGGGCCAATTGCAAAAGAGTTAAAAGAAAAAGGTTTTGATAAGATAGCAACCTTGGCAGTAGAGCTAGTTTAGATTTTAAATGGCGCCTGCCATATATTATTTAAGAAGATTATGAAGACAAAAAAGGGCGATACAATTATAGTGATTTCCGGTAAGGATAAAGGCAAGAAAGGAAAAATCTTACAGGTTCTTCCTGAAAATAATAGGATTGTGGTTGAGGGAATTAATCTTAGAAAAAAACACGTTCGTCCTCGTCGGCAAGGAGAGAAAGGTCAAACAATAGAGATGTCGTTGCCATTTCAAGCTTCTAACGTTAAAGTTGTCTGCACGAAATGCAAAAAACCGACCAGAATAGGTTATAAATTATTGAAAAACGGCAAGAAATACAGGATTTGCAAAAAGTGCGGACAAGAACAATAAACAAGTTTGTTGTTCCAATAAACAAGTTTGTTCTCTGTTGAGAATAGAATTATTATATGAGCGCAATGCAAGAAAAATACAACAAGGCGGTATCTAAGGCGATGATGGAAAAGTTCCGATACAAGAGCAAGATGGCGGTTCCCAAGATAACCAAGGTGGTTATTAATACTGGTTTTGGTAAGATTGTTTCTGGTAAGTCGCCTTCCGAACAAAAACCCATACAAGAAGCTATATTGAATGATTTGACAACAATTGCGGGGCAGCACCCTACTCTTAAAAAAACAAAAAAGTCAATTGCGGGGTTTAAAATTAGAGAGGGTATGATTTTGGGGGCTGCTGCAATCTTAAGAGGTGGGAGAATGTATGATTTTCTAGAGAGACTTGTTTACACAGCTCTTCCCAGAATGAGAGATTTTCGCGGAATCGATAGGAAATCATTTGACGACAAAGGTAATTTGAATATTGGGATAAAAGAGCACGTTATTTTTCCAGAAATATTGCCGGAAAAAGTAAAGAACCCTTTTGGATTAGAGATTACAGTTGTTACAACTGCGAATACGAAGGAAGAGGGTATAGAATTATTAAGTTTGTTAGGTTTTCCAATTAAGGCAGAATAATAAACAAGTTTGTTTCTATCGAAATGAGCAAGCTCGATTCTGACGAATAAAACAAGTTTGATTCTTCGAAATAAATATGGCCACAAAAGCGCAAATTGCGAAATCATCCAGAAGACCAAAATTCAAAAGTCGGAAAGTCAGACGCTGTTTTCGTTGCGGAAGAAAGAGGGGATATATGAGAGATTTCGATTTGTGCAGGATTTGCTTTAGAGAAATGGCTAATCAAGGTTTAATTCCGGGAGTTAAAAAATCTTCTTGGTAACCTTTCAACGAGTTCGGTGTTATTTTGAGTTAATCGAAGGATAAAAATATGACAGATACAATATCAGATATGTTTAACAGAATAAAGAGCGCTCAAGCCGTTTCAAAAGAGACGGTAATGGTTCCATTTTCAAATCTTAAATACGAAATAGCAAAAATTTTACAGAAAGAAGGATTTATTGAGAAGGTCGAAAAAAAAGGTAGGAGTTCAAAGAAAATAATGGATATCGTATTAAAGTATAATGACAAGAAGCCAGTTATTTCCGGCATTAAAAGAATTTCAAAATCTGGCCAGAGGGTTTATATAAGATCAAAAAAGATAAGAAAAGTGAAAGAGGGTTATGGTGTGGCCATTGTTTCAACGCCAAAAGGCCTGATGACCGACAAAGAGGCCAAGAAAGCTAGGTTTGGTGGTGAAATTATCTGTGAAATTTGGTAAATTCAGATTTTTAATTTTATAAAATGAGCAGAATAGGAAAAAAAATAATAATAATACCAGAAGGAGTGGACGTAAAAAATTCAGGCCTGGAAGTAATTATTAAGGGTCCCAAGGGGGAACTTCAAAGGAATATCCATCCCGATATGAAGGTTGAAATACGAGATGGTCAGATTTCGGTTAGCCCCCAAGTTTTTACAAAGCAATCTAACGCTCTATGGGGGTTAACAAGGGCTTTGTTGTATAACATGGTTGAAGGAGTAACTAAGGGCTACGAAAGAAAGTTGTCCATCGAAGGAATCGGATTTAAGGTGGTATTAGATGGATCAAATCTTGTGTTGAGTGTTGGGCTATCTCATACGGTTCCCTTTGAAGCACCAAAGGGCATAACTTTTGCTACAGAAAAAAACGTCATAACCGTTTCTGGTATCGACAAAGAGCTCGTTTCTCAGACAGCGGCTAATATTAGGAAAATCAGCCCGCCAGAGCCTTATAAGGGCAAGGGAATTAGATATCTTGGCGAGGTGGTAAGGAAAAAAGTGGGTAAAAAAGCCGTTGCGTCTCAATAAAATAGACAAGCACAATTTACATGTTAGAAAAAAACAAAAAACAAGAAAAGAGACATAAAAGAATAAGGGCTAAGATCCAGGGAACGGTCAAAAGGCCACGGCTTTGCGTGTTCCGTTCTAGCAACCATATTTACGCCCAGCTCATAGACGATGATAATGGTAAGATATTGGCATCATCTAGCGATTTGGAATTAAAGAAAAATGGACACACTGTCGCTAAGAAAAAGAAAGAAAACGCGAAAACGGCTCAAGGCAGAAAAACATTATTAGCTTTTGAGGTTGGAAAATCAATAGCCCAAAAAGCCTTAGAAAAAAAAATTGATAAGATAGTGTTTGATCGTAAAGGATATAAATATCACGGTAGAGTTAGGGCTGTTGCAGAAGGGGCGAGAGAGGCCGGTCTTAAATTTTAATTTTTTAAATACAATATGATAAGAGGTAATAGAAAAATCAGTCCAAAGCCAAAAGATGAGTTCGAATCAAAGCTTTTGGATTTGGCACGAGTAACAAGAGTAGCGTCCGGCGGTCGAAGATTCCGATTTAGGGCCGTAGTTATTGTTGGGGATAAAAAAGGAAGAGTTGGCGTTGGAGTAGCAAAAGGATTAGACGTGGCTCAAGCTATAGAAAAAGCCACAAGAGCAGCAAAGAAAGATCTTATAGTGGTGCCAATGATTAATGATACAATTCCTCACGAAGTAAACGCCAAATTTGGTGCTGCCAAGGTGCTTTTTAGGCCCCAGGGCAAGGGAAGAGGTTTAGTGGCCGGTGGCACAGTGAGGGTAATTTGCAGTTTGGCGGGCATTAAAAACGTTTCTTCAAAAATTATTGGTAAAACCGCAAATAAGCTTAATAACGCGAGAGCCGCTATTGAAGCATTGAAGAAGCTAAAGGCCAAAATTGAAAGACAGAAAATCGAGAAATAAATGTTTTCTCTCGGCGCTCGAAAATAAAAATTCAAAAAAGATATTTTATGCAGTTACACGAAATCAAAGTTCGACACAAAAATAAAAAATCTAAAAGGGTTGGCAGGGGAGGTAAAAAGGGTACTTATTCTTCAAGAGGAATGAAGGGGCAAAAATCTAGGGCCGGTAGGAAGTTTCAACCAGCCATCAGGCAGCTTATCAAAAGATACCCTAAATTAAGAGGTTATAGACTGCACAGTATAGCGCAGGACTTTGCTATAATTAACATTGGTAAACTGGAAGAAAAATTTCAAAGCGGAGAACAGGTTTCCCCAAAAAGCCTGGCAGAAAAAAGAATTATTAGAAAGAGGAAAGGAAAATTGCCAGCTGTGAAAATTTTAAGCAAAGGAGAACTAACTAAAAAATTGATGATTTCTGACTGCGAAGTTTCTTTATCTGCGAAAGAAAAAATAGAGAAAGCCGGAGGCCAAATAAAATTGCAAAGTAAAAAATAAATAATTTTTAGATTTGCATTTTGAGTTTTTAACTTGAACATGGTGAATATGTGGCTTCAAAAAATAATACAAGTCTTCAAAATAAAAGATCTTCGAAATAAAGTACTTTTTGTACTTGGGGTTTTGGCTATTTTTAGAATAATGGCTAATATCCCAATCCCAGGAATTGATGCGCAAAAGATGGAAGAGTTTTTCAATAGTTTTCAGGTGTTTGGTTTGCTCAATGCTTTTACCGGGGGAGCTTTGGATAACCTTTCAATTATAATGCTTGGTTTAGGACCCTATATTACAGCCACAATCATCATTCAGCTGTTGACGATGATTTTCCCCCAATTAGAAAAACTATACAAAGAAGAGGGCGAAGAAGGACGTCACAAGATCAATCAATACGGCAGATTATTAACCTTTCCGTTGGCAATAATGCAGGCTTACGCAATGCTATTATTGTTTCAGCGCCAAGGAGTTATAGACGAATTGCCATTTTTCCTTCTTGTAGTTTCAGTAATAACCGCTGCGACCGGTACGATATTTCTAATGTGGCTTGGAGAATTAATCACAGAAAAAGGCATCGGAAACGGTGTTTCTATATTGATTTTAGCCGGTATTGTTGCGGAGGTTCCGAATAGTATCCGTCAATCCTATCTAACCTATGAGCCATCCAGGATACCTTCTTATCTATTTTTCATCGCTATGTCCTTAATTGTTATCGCGGGAGTGGTTTTGGTCAATGAGGCAAGAAGAAATATACCGGTATCTTACGCCAAAAGAGTGAGGGGAATGAAAATGTATGGCGGAGTTTCTACTTACTTGCCTTTGAGCATTAATCCAGCCGGAGTAATTCCCATTATTTTTGCTCTATCAATTTTACTTTTTCCGGGAATGATTGCCAGTTTTTTTTCTGGCAAAGAAGGGATTATTGGCAATATAGCAAATTCGGTTAATGCTTTTTTCCAAAACCCTTGGACTTATAATATTTTCTACTTTGCTTTGATTGTTCTCTTTACCTATTTTTATACGGCCGTTACTTTCGATCCGAAAACAATTTCCTCTAATTTACAAAAGATGGGAGGGTTTGTTCCCGGTATCAGGCCGGGATCATCTACTGCGCACTTTTTGTATTACATTCTAAACAGAGTTTTATTCGTTGGGGCTTTGTTCTTGGGAATTATTGCAATTTTACCTTCTGTAGTTGGCGGCGTTACTGGGGTTTCAACGTTTCAATTTTTAATTGGCGGTACTTCTTTGTTGATCGTGGTATCTGTCATATTAGAAACCATTCGCCAGATAGACTCCCAATTACAAATGAGAGAGTACGAGACTCTATAGATTTTTATGAAAAAAACTCAAGTCGTTATCATTCTAGGCCCTCCCGGGTCTGGTAAGGGCACTCAAGCCAATCTATTAGCAGAGAAGTTTGGTTTTTTCCATCTTGAAACGAGCAAAATTATTGAAGCCAAATTGGCAAGCGCCAAAAGAAATAGCTTTGTTTTGGTTCAAGGGAAAAAATATTATTTGATCGAAGAATTAAAAAAAAGAGAAAAAGGAGAGCTTATGAGTCCTCCTTTGATTATTTCTTGGCTCAAGAAAAGAATTCAAGAATTAGGCAGAGAGGGTGAAAAAATAGTGCTTTCGGGTTCCCCAAGGACTTTGCCGGAAGGAGAAGAATTGAGCCCGTTCATTAGAAAAATATACAGCAAAAAGAATATAAAAGTAATTTTACTTGAGCTAAGCGATAATCAATCGGTAAAAAGAAATGTCAGTCGAAGAGTTTGTAAATTATTGTATCACCCTATCCTTTCCACTAAAGAGACAAAAAATCTTACGAAATGCCCCTTTGATGGTTCCAAGTTGCTCAATAGAAAAGATGATAACGAAAAAATAATAAGATTGCGTTTGCAAAGATACAGAGACAGAACATTTCCGTTAGTAGCAATTTTTAAGAAGCAAGGTTTTGATATAAGCAAAATCAATGGTGATAAGCCAGTTGTTGATGTTTTTAATGCAATTTGTAAAAGCTTAAAATAACCTTTGAGGTTAATTTGAAATTATCGGAGAATGATTACAATTAAGACCCCAGAAGAAATCAAAATAATGTCAGAGGGTGGAATGATATTGGCGAGGACCTTGCGGGAACTGCAATTAATAGTAAGACCAGGAATAACAACTAACGAATTAGATAAGCTCTCCGAAGAGCTTCTTTTAAAATCTGGGGCTAAGTGCGCGTTTAAAGGATATAAAGAAGAAGGCAGTAAGACAGCGTTCCCGGCTTGTCTTTGCGTTTCCGTGAACGACGAAGTTGTTCATTATCCGCCGTCTGGAAGGATTTTAGAGGAAGGAGATATTGTTTCTTTGGATCTGGGAGTATTATTTAAAGGATTTTATACAGATATGGCTGTAACGGTGCCTGTGGGTAAAGTAAGCCCGGCCGCAAACGAATTGATAGAAACCACCAGAGAGGCGTTGGAGAAAGGAATTAAAGAGGCAAAACCCGGTAATCATTTTGGAGATATAGGGCATGCCATTCAACGACACGTAGAAAGCAATGGGTTTGTTGTGGTGCGGGATCTATGTGGGCATGGTATCGGTAAAAAATTACACGAAGATCCCCAAATACTAAACTATTCTCCTTTGGGAATGAAAAAGGGTGAACGGGGAACTGGACCAGAGATTACCGAAGGTATGGTGTTTTGCATTGAACCAATTACATCAGCCGGCCCTTGGCAGATAAAGAAAGAGGGTATTGGTTATAAAACCATAGATAATTCTCTGTCGGCCCATTTTGAACACGCAATCGCTGTTACGAAAAAAGGGAATATAGTTCTGACCAGTTTGCGCAATGAATTTTAACAGTGTAAAATTATAAAATATGAATCAAGAAAACAATATTAAGTTGTCGGTAGTTATTCCGGCGTATAACGAGGAAAAAAGATTACCCTTAACGCTTTTCGATATCGATAAATATTTGTCGAGACAAAAATACCCTTCGATAAGCTCAGGGCAAGCTAATTATGAGATTATTGTAGTTAATGATGGGTCTAAAGACGGAACAGCAAAAGCAGTTAATGATTTAACCGGCCAGATTAAAAATTTAAGACTAATTGATAACAAAGATAATCACGGAAAAGGCTATGTTACGCGACAGGGAATGCTTGAGGCAAAAGGGGAATATAGATTATTTATGGATGCCGACAATTCAACATCTGTTGATCAGGTTGAAAATATGTGGCCATATTTTGAACAGGGCTTTGATGTTGTGATTGGATCAAGAGATGCTAAGGGCGCGGTATTAGATCCTCCACAGCCAGCGAGTAGGCTTTTTTTGGGCGAAATTTTCGGGCTTTTCACAAGTATTATGTGCGGAACTTGGGGTATTAAAGATACGCAATGCGGATTTAAGGGCTTCACGAGAAAGGCCGCTGAAAATATTTTTCCAAAATGTAGAATTGACCGTTTCGCTTTTGATCCGGAAATTTTGATAATTGCCAAAAAATTAAAATATAAAATCAAGGAGATGCCAGTTCATTGGAAAAATGATTTGGAGAGTAAGGTCAAATTTAAATCTATGGTCAAAATGGGAATGGATCTTGTTAAGATTAGGGGGAATATAATCAAAGGGATCTATAATTAGTTGAGTTTATACTACCAGGTATGCCTAAAAAACAAGATAAGCCACAATTTCCATCAGAGCTACGGCTTGATCTTATTTCAAAAGATTGGGTGGTTATAGCTACGGGCAGGGGCAAAAGGCCAGAAATGTTTAAAGAGGCGAAGAGGAAAAAGCCCGAAGTTCCAAAACAAGATTGTCCGTTTTGCCATATTGAAACACAAGGCAAGCCAAGTCTTGTGTTTTTTCGCGGAGAAAGGCTTAATACGAAAGATGAGTCCGTGCTTAACAAGTGGACTACTATTGTTATTCCTAATAAATTCCCCGCTCTTTTGCCTTATCCAAAAATAGAAACCAAAATAGAGGGAGGTCTTTATCAGACGATTACCGCAACGGGTTATTGTGATTTGGTAGTTACAAATAACCATTCAAAACAATTGCCAGATTTAGAAATCACCCAAGTAAAAGAAGTATTTGATGCGTATCAGCAGAGATATTTAGACCTCATGAAAGAAGATTTTGTTAATTATATTTCTATTTTTCACAATCATGGCGTTGACGCTGGCGCGTCCCAGTCTCATCCTCATTCGCAAATTATCACTACTCCATTGATAGATATAGATCTTAAGAAAGCTCTTCTTAGCGCTAAAAAACATCTTAGTCGAACCGGCAAATGTATTTATTGCGAGATGAACGATTGGGAGAAAAAAATAAAGAAAAGAGTTGTTTTTGAAAATAAAGAGTTTCTAGCAGTTTGTCCCTTTGCATCTAAGTCCGCCTTTCAGATCATCATTAGCCCCAAGAAACATGCAAGTAATTTTGAATTGATTTCCGAGGGCGATAAATGGCTCTTGGCAGAAATGTTCAGAGAATGCTTAAGGAAGATGTGTAAAGCATTGAATTATCCGTCATACAATTTTTATCTACATACGGTACCGACAGATGGCAAGAAATACGATTATTACCACTGGCATTGGACAATAATACCAAAAACTTCTATTTGGGCTGGTTTTGAGATTGGTACAAGGATGGAAATTTCTGTTATTGCTCCGGAAAAAGCAGCAGAATTTTTAAGAAAACAATAAATTTATATATGAAATTGATTGTAATAGCTAATTGGAAAATGAACCCTTCGAGTCTAAATGAGGCCCGTCAGCTTTTTGCCGAAACTAAAAAGTGTATAAGGAAAAGTAGGCGTGTTGAACTAATTGTTTTTCCACCAGCGGTCTTTTTGGCAGAATTTAGAAGAGAATCTTCTAAGGTAAAACTTGGTGGTCAGAATTGTCACTGGGAAGACAAAGGGGCTTTCACCGGAGAAATTTCGCCAAAACAATTAAAAAGTCTGGGTTGTAAATATGTTATACTTGGTCATTCCGAAAGGAGACAATTTTTTCAAGAGGGTGACGAGATGATTAATCGCAAGATTAAAGCCGCATTAAAGAATAAGTTAAAGATTGTTTTTTGCGTCGGAGAGACGGATCAAGAAAAAGAAGCTGGAATTACGCAAGAGGTGTTGATGGGACAGATGAGAGATGGTTTAAGAGGTGTAAGTCGAAGAGAGATTGAGAGCATGATAGTGGCGTATGAGCCTTCTTGGGCTATTGGGACAGGCTTGGCTTACTCGGTTGGCGATGCGCAAGTAATGAATCTATTCTTAAAGAAGATTATTTCGCAACAATATTCTTTAGCTACTGCCCGTAAAATGCCCATACTATATGGTGGTAGCGTAAACCATAAAAACGTCAGGGATTATATTCTAGAGGCTGGAATGTCTGGTGTTATACTCGGCGGAGGCTCTTTGGATGCGAAAGAGCTTGGTAAAATCATTGAAAGCCTGAAGTGAAATTAATTTTAGCAAAGGCTTGCACATTCTAAAGTTTTTTGCTAACTTGGTCAATTATGGATAAATTCTTGAATGGATATTTTTATAGTCCGAGCAAAGGGAGTCTTAAGATAGAAGGAGTTATTAATGAAATTTTTAGCTATATCCAAGAAAAACCAGAAAAATTCTACGACATTATTGTTGGTTGCGATTCATCGTCAGGATTGGAGCCGTATTTCCCGGCGGTTATAGTAGCATTGAGAAAGGGAGAGGGCGGAAGGTTCTTTTTGAAAAAGATTAGTTATAACGACCGTAAGTTCTATAATTGGAAGGAAAGAATTTTGGAAGAGGTAATGCTTTCTTGTCAATTAGCTTTGTGTTTGAGGGAAAATTTCGTTCAGAAACTCGAAAGCCTACCCAATTATCAGCTTCGATACATCCATGCCGATGTTGGCGAGAACGGCGCTACCAAAGATATGGTAAAAGAGGTAACGGGTCTTATTCGCGGAAATGGCTTTGAGCCCAGAATAAAACCAGAATCTTTTGCAGCATCAGTTATAGCTGATAGGTACACTTAAATCCTGTAACGCGGCAAACAGGCTTTGGGTGTACTTATTCATTTAGAAAGGAGGCAGAAAATGCCTAATCTTCTTGACGGTATCCGCAGTAGAGTTGCAGATGGGAAGGATAAGAAAGATCCGTCTCTGATAGGCAGCGCGGTGAATTCCGCATGCTACGTGCTTTCGCCTGGCGACTGCGAGGATGTGCTGGTTGATGCTATGATTGCCCTGGTTGAGATTGGGCATGATGATATGGCCTATTCGTATATAGAGCACATAAGCCATACCACAAAGAACGAAGTCCTCCTTCGGGTCATCGAAAAATTAGTTTATCTAGAAAGACCCGATACGGCTAGACGTTTCCTGGCAGAAATGCGTCCTAATTCATCTCAATACGTCGCCGTTCAAGAGCTACTCGTTGCCTAAAAACGAGCATAAAGCCGAGGAGATTAAGTTTTACTCCCGGTTTTTATTTCGTTAGAATTAAACTTGTTTTATTCGTCAGAATCGAGCTTGCTCATTTCGCCAGAAACAAACTCGTTTTATTCGACACAGGAGAACAAGCTTGCCTATTCGACACAGGAGAACAAGCAAGCTTATTTGCAAAGCCATATTTTTTCAATTAAAATTTAATAACAATGGCATCGAACGAGCTAAGAAGGAAATTTCTGGATTTTTTTGAAAAAAGGGGACATAAAATTGTCTCCTCTTCATCTTTAATCCCAACTGACCCAAGCGTGCTTTTTACTACGGCCGGAATGCAGCAATTTAAAGAATATTTTTTGGGTAAAGAGTATTCCGAGGGGAAAAATGTTGTTTCTTGTCAAAAATGCCTAAGGACGTCTGATATAGATGAGGTTGGCGATGAAAGTCATCTGACTTTTTTCGAGATGCTGGGTAATTTTTCCTTTGGCGGATATTTTAAAGAGGAAGCGATTAGATTGGCACACGAATTTATAACTGAAGAATTAAAATTGAAAATAGATTATGTTACGGTTTTTAGCCCCGAGAAAGTGACAGATAACGACTGGAGAAAGGGGGTCAAAGAGGATAAAGAGTCTTTTGAGGTTTGGAAAAAATTAGGAATACCGGAGGGCAATATTAAAAAAGAGGGGGTTGATAATTTCTGGGGACCGACAGGAGAAGATGGTCCCTGCGGTCCAACCACAGAAATATATATTAATGGAGTTGAGATCTGGAATATAGTTTTTAATGAGTTCTTCTGCAATAAAGATAAAAAATTGGAAAAATTAAAGATCTCTGGAGTGGACACCGGAATGGGCTTGGAAAGATTAGCCATGGTGGCGCAAAAGAAAAAGACGATTTTTGAGACGGATTTATTCGAATCGATAATAAAATTATTACCCGATTTTGATGATAGAAAGAAAAGAATTATCACCGATCATGCGAAAGCCATTGTTTTCCTGGTATCAGACGGTATTAAGCCGTCCAACAAAGATCAAGGGTATATCTTAAGAAGATTGATGAGGAGGGTTATAGGCTATCATTTTTTGACACTAGTTAGTTCTAAAAATTTCTTTACGAATTTATTCAATGTAATTGTAGAAAAATATGAAGGAGTGTACGGAAAATTAGATATAAATTATATTATAGAAATATTCGACCAGGAGAAGAGGAAATTTTTGGAAACAATTGATAACGGTATAAAAGAGCATAGGAAAATGAAGGCTGTTAGTGCGTTTGACGCATTTTTTTTGTATCAAACGCATGGTTTACCCTTTGATATGATAAAAGAGATTAGTCCTGAAAAGTCAAAAAATTTGACCTGGGATGATTTTGAAAAAGAACTAAGCAAGCATAAGGAGTTATCGAGAACCGCCTCTGTCGGGATGTTTAAAGGGGGATTAGCTGATGAAAAACCCGAAACCATAAGGCTTCATACCGCGCATCATTTATTGTTGGCGGCTTTACAGCAATTATTTGGTAAATCAGTAAAACAAAAAGGTAGCAATATTAATTCGGAGAGATTAAGGATGGATTTTACTTTTGATAGAAAGATCACAGACAAAGAGAAGGAAAAAATCGAGGATATCGTTAACGAGAAAATACGAGCAGGGCTTTCGGTAGTAAAAATGGAAATGCCCAGAAAGGAGGCGGAAAAGATTGGGGCCGAAATGGAATTTGGGGTAAAATATGACGAAAATGTCTCAGTTTATTTTATCGAGGACGAAAAAGACAATGTTTTTAGTAAGGAATTTTGCGGAGGTCCTCACGTCAATAATACTTCAGAAATAGGTCATTTTAAGATTGTTAAGGAAGAATCTGTAGGGGTTGGCGTTAGAAGAATTCGCGCTATTGTTTAGTAATTATATAGAAAAAGAGTAGTGTTATGTTTTTCAATTCTTTGAATAGAAAAAGAAGAAACAAAGTTTTAGTGGTAGACGTTGGAACAGAGGCTGTAAAGACGATGCTTTTTGAGCGTAATACCGAAAACAACAATTTATTTCGCCAGAAACAAGCTTGCTCATTTCGCCAGAAACAAACTCGTTTATTAACAGCGAACACAGAATACTTTGAAAATATCAATTATAAGTCTTTGGAAGTCTTTGATTATGCCCTCGCGATTCATAAAGAGTTTTTACTGGGCAGAGTCCTGATCAATCTTCCATACAATATTTTGAAGGCCAAGATACTGAACAGTTCTTTGATTAGAAAAGAAAAAAATCGAATTGGCCGAAGAGAAGCAATCAGTATTATTAAGAACATTCTAAATAAGACACGAGAGGAATTATCATATGAAATAGCTTTAGAATACGGTGTTTTGCCAGAAGATGTTTATTTTGTTGACCTTGATATTGCCGAAATCAGAATTGATGGATATAAAGTGCCTAGTATTAAAAATTACGAGGGGAAATTTTTAAACTTCGAGATTGTTGCTGTTTTTATGCTCCGTGATGATTATGGCAGGGTCGTTAAAATATTAAACGAAAGATGTATCAAGAATTATCGCCTAATGCACGTATCTAGATGCTGGTCTGCTGTAAAATTACCGGGGATAGAACGTTCTGCGCTATTGGATATCGGGGGCCAAAACACAGACATATTTATTATTAAAGATAATGGGATCTTTGACATTAAAAGAATGCCAGTTGGCGGGCAGATTTTTTCAGACTCTTTATCGTATAACTTAGGGATTAATAAAAAAGATGCCAGGATACTAAAAGAAGATTACGCGGAAGGAAAACTTAGTATTGATGTACAAAAAAGGATATCTGATATATTTGTTAATTCAAAGAAAGAATGGTATAAAAATTTAGAGAACGTAATTAGTGAAAAGTTTTTGCCGCCCAATATTTTTATTTTTGGTGGCGGGAGTTCTCTTTTTAAAAAAATAGATTTTTCGATAAGCGATACGGAAAGAGTTGGCCATATTGCCGGGCCACATATCAGATTTATTACCCCCAAAGACATGAACTTGAGCCTTGAATGCCGAGATAAAAAATTAGGACAAGCAGTTATTGATAATCCCCAATACGTTACTGGTTTTTTGATGTATTATTATGATGTTTATACAAAAGCCAAAGAATTTTAAGACTAATTAGATATAAATTGATTATGCCAGAAAAAGTTATTGATATTCGTTACCCTGAAAACAAAAATGCGAATACCGTTCCAAAGGAGATTTTACGAGAAAAAACAAAAGAGAGTAGGACGCAGCCGAAGATTGGTACGGGCAAGAGTGGTCGTGCCGGCAAAAGGATTTTATTACTAATAATATATATTTTAATTATAACCGTTTTGGTTTCTGGCTATTTTATTTTGCCCAAGGCTAAAATTGAAATTTGGCCTCAAACACAAACATTACAATTTCAAGAAAAAATTGAAGTTCTAACAAAAGAAAGCCAGGCTGATTTTGTAAAAAAGATATTACCAGGTAAAGTCTTTGAAGAATCTTTAGAGGTTTCCCAGGAATTCCAAGCTTCCGGTACGGCAACTAGAAACGAAAAGTCTAAAGGGGCAATCCAAGTTTACAATGCCTATTCAGATTCTCCCCAGTCGTTAGTCGCAGGTACCCGCTTTATTTCAGCTGAAGGAAAATTATTTAAATCGGTTAAGGCTGTGACGATACCAGGTGGGACTTATGACTCGAAAGGAAAATTAACGCCAGGACTTCTTGACGTAGAAGTTGTTGCTGCTGAGCCGGGCGAGGGATATGATATTGGACCATCGACTTTTTCTATTCCGGGTTTTTCCGGAACTCCCAAATATACTTCTTTCTATGGAAAATCTTTTTCACCAATGACAGGCGGTTCTGTTCAATCTGTGCCGCAGATAACAGAATCCGATTTGGAAAAAGCCAGAAAAGCAGTATCTGATAAATTTTTCAGTGAAGGAAAGAATCTTTTAATAAAAAAAATGGCTGCAGATTCCTTGTTGCTAGAAGAGGCCATAGAACAAAACGAAGTCAATATTAGTCATTCGGAAGTGATTGGGGCTGAAAAACAAACCTTTACATCTACCGCCAAGGGGCATTTAAAAGCCATAATCTTTAAGAAGTCAGATGCAGAATCATTTACTGGAATGATTCTTGATTCTCGTGTCGCCGAACTGTCTGGATCCGAAAAATTGGATACGCAGAATGGCTTTTGGGGCGCTTATCAGATTCAAGATTCAAGCATCTATATTAACTATAAGCTTGGATCAATTGATTGGCAGTCAGGAAAATTAACGGTCGATCTGGATTTTTCCGCAAAAATTTACCCAGGAGTTAATAGTAATATTTTTAGGACGGCTATTCTTGGTAAGTCTATGAACGAAGTCAACGCATTACTCACAGATCAGCCAATAATAGATAATCATTCGATTAAATTATCGCCATTCTGGGTGAAAAGCATACCCAAGAAAGATTCCAAGGTGGAAATAAAGATTAATCTGGGTGATTAGCCAAGTCGACGCTGCATTTTCGGTATTCCTTAAGACGGCGGGCAACACAGCTTTATTGGTTGACTTGGATTATTATTTTTGTTATATTCTACAATTGGTTCAATAATGCAATCTGAAAACATAAGAAAATCTGGTCAGATAGTAGAAGCTCTACCGGGCATTCATTTTAAGGTTAAATTAGATGATGGCGGTGAGATACTCGCTCATCTGGCTGGAAAATTAAGGATTAATAGGATAAAAATTATACCAGGCGATAGGGTGACCATCGAAATGAGTCCTTACGACGAGAAACGAGGGAGGATAGTGTATAGAGAAAAATGAGCAGACTCGTTTACTAATGAACAAGTTTGTTGTTTCAACAAGCAAGCTTGTTGGTACAATAAAAATTACGAAAAAAATATAATACGAATTGATCGGATCGTTTAACTATTAATTATAAATTCGTATATTGCTTTTGGTATGAAGGTTAGACCATCGGTTAAAAAAATATGCAAAAATTGCAAAATGGTTCGGCGCAGGGGCCGATTGTATGTTGTCTGTAGCAATCCAAAGCACAAACAACGTCAGGGATAATTTTTAAATAAATATGCCTAGAATTGCCGGAATTAATATTCCAGATAACAAAAGAATAGAAATCGCATTAACCTATATTTATGGAATAGGCAGGCCTTTGTCTAAAAAAATACTAAAACAAGCAAATATAGATCTATCAATCAGGGCAAAAGATTTAACACAGGAACAGATCGGTCTACTAAAAGAAATAATCGAAAAGAAGCATAGAATTGAAGGAGAGCTAAGAAGAGAGATTATAACAGCCGTTAGAAGATTAAAGGACATAGGGTCTTGGCGTGGTCTCAGGCATATTAAGAAATTGCCAGTTAGAGGTCAAAGGACTAAAACAAATACAAGAACAATAAGAGGTAACGTAAGAAAGACGGTTGGTTCTGGTAGAAAGCCGGCTTCAACACCTACCTAATCTATGGGTAAGAAACGTATCATATCTCAAAGCGAAGAAGA
>CAZFEY010000009.1:0-21863 GCA_964518135.1 uncultured Candidatus Saccharibacteria bacterium | reverse complement strand
GATAGAATGTTCTTTGTTGTTGATGGGGTTGAAATATGCAGATGATTTTTTTATTCTTGAATTTCTGCTGCAATGCTTTGAAAGTCGCCTCAACCTCTGTCGGATGATGAGCATAATCAGATACAAAAATCACATTCTTTCCGCCAATGCGCCTTCTTGAAACTTCGAATCTTCGCCATACTCCTCGATATTCAGAAAGAGCTTCGATAATTTTCTTCTCTGGTATTTTTAATAATTTAGCCACCTTAAAGACAGCTAGCGCATTAGTAACATTATGCTCTCCCGGTATTTTTAAAATACTTCTTAGCTTCTTGGCTTCGGACTGACTTAATGAATAGTTTTGAATTTTGAATTGTGATTTTGATTTTTGATTTTTAAATTTTGAATTTATATTTCTGATGTTCTTGTCGTCTTTATTCGCAACCAAAACTCCATCTGATGGCAGAAAAGATATGTATTTTTTGAAAGCTTTTAGAATGTTTCCTAGGTTTTTATAAAAATCAAGATGATCTTCCTCGATATTGGTTAGCACGATAATTTGCGGCCGATAGTTCAAGAACGAAGCCATGTGTTCATCGGCTTCAATAACTAAATATTTGGACTTCCCCTGCCCCTGGCGAGGCTCGCCTTTGGCGGCTATCCTGCAATTCGACCCGCCAAACTCTTTTACTTTTGTACCAACGATCACGGTTGGATCTAATCCCGCTTTTACCAAAACCAATGCCAGCATTGCAGTGGTCGTACTTTTCCCGTGAGTACCAGAAACTGCTATCGTGAAATATTGCCTTGTTAACTCCCCCAATGCTTCTGGATAACTTAAAACTCTCAACCTGGATCCTGAAGCTTGCAACCTAAAGGCTTCTTTTAATTCTAGATTATTTCGCGGAATAGCCGGACTAAAAATAACTAGATCTAAATTTTTAGGTAACTTCTTGGATTTTTTAGATATGGCAATTCTTACCCCTTTTCTCTTGAGATCATCTGTGGTCTCGGACGCAACCAAATCAGAACCGCTTATTTTGTGGCCTTTGTGTAAGAAATAAGAAGCTAAAGCTGAAGTTCCTATACCGCCAATACCTATAAAATGCACCTTGTTTTGTGTTATGTTTTTCATGTTTAATGTTCCAAGCTGTATGATTCAAGAACGATGTATTTCGGACCACCTTTTTTTAATACGCTTTCCATAATATCAACAGAATTAACCGGAAAAGATATAGCAATATCATTATCAATTATTGGAGATTCTTCCGGATCTATCCTGCGAAAATCCCATTGTCTAATCCTGGCTAAGGTTACGTGAATAGTGTTTTTTTTAGATTGATTGATCTTCGTTTCATCGCCTTCTATTGAAAATATCAGAGATTTCTCCAATTCTCTTTGAAGGTTGGATAATTCTTCGCTCTCTCCCGTTGCCCAGATCATGCGTGGTGGGTTTTTACCTTTCGGGCCATAGCAAATTTTATCTAACACAACAGAAAAAGATTCTGCCTTGGCGGCGACTTTTTCCGTTGCAACCAAGACATCTGGCAAATCTTCATCCGCCAGATAACCAAGAAAAGACAAGGTAATGTGTAAATTTTCTTTTTTGGTCCAATTGGCTGGAATTTCGTTCCACTGCGATTGATACCCTATCAACTTTTCTTTGATTTTATCTGGTAGATTTACAGCTACGAAAATTCTTTTTCGCGTTTTCATTTTATCGTCTTCCATTCAATATCTTCTTCTTTGCCGACAAACTCAAGCCAATCTCCATCTGGCGTTACAACATACCATTTTCTTTTAGTATCCGACCAAACCATATAATCTCCGTGATAATATGGCTTTTTAACTATCTCTTTCGGCTTCAATCTGTCTATTTCTAACCACTTTTTAAAAACAGTTTCTATGGCATAATCAAGATTTCTGGACTGGGCCCATTCGGCCACTTTATCAATAGCTTTTTGGGCTTTCTTGACCGATCCCGCCAACTCCAATAATTGCTTTGCGGGACGTGTAAATCTGGAATAAATAATCTTCTGTTTTTTTGCATCTCTTTTGATTTTGTTCAAAGTTAACCCCTTACTAAAAAAATAATGGTTGACGATTTGCTGGATAGCTGTTTCCTCTTTTCGTTTTTTGTCTTTCGCTGTTGTTTTATTTTTGGGTTTACTCTTTACCATATTGATCTATATTAAGATATTTAGCCGAGTTTTGAAAGTATTGACAGAATAAATGCAATATGCTAAAGTTTATCTATCGAACATTAAAAATCTCGCTGGTAATTGATAATTATCCGCGGGTTAATATAGGCTTTTTAACTGATATTTTTCAGAAAGGAGGAAGTGCTATGTTGTTTGTCGCTTGTATTATAGTTATCTGTCTCGTCGCCTATGTAATAGGTAATGCGATTTGGGGATCTTTAGGATAAGCCTAGCTCAATGCCGACACCAGGAAAATACAATATTCTTAGTGCTGTAGAAAATGGTGGCCATTGATAACCTTGCACCCCGGGAATATGGAATAGTCGTAACTAATTGATTCCCGACCAATTATCGCCAAAAAGCCCCCAACGGGCTTTTTTTCTTTTGCTTTAAGACCGCTAAACAAACGCAACTAAATATGGTATAAAATAACCTGTAAGAAATATATGAAATTAGTATTTTTAGGAACACCGGAATTCGGTGCGATTATTTTAGAAGGCTTAATAAAGAATGGATTAAAGCCATTTGTTGTTGTAACCGAAACCGACAAACCTACTGGCAGAAATAAAGTACTCGCGCCACCCCCAGTAAAAATTACCGCTCGAAAGTACGGCATTGAAGTTATACAACCAGAAAAATTAGATTCAAGTTTTGGATCTCAAATCTTAAGATATGAGCCGGATTTATTTGTCGTGGCCGCATATGGTAAAATTTTGCCCAAAAGCATACTAGATATCCCCAAGAAAGGATGTCTCAATGTTCACCCATCCTTATTGCCAAAATATAGGGGCCCCTCTCCTGTTCAAACCGCTATTCTTAATGGAGATACAGAAACCGGTACCAGTATTATGTTAATGGACAATCAAGTAGACCATGGTCCAATTTTAATTCAAAAATCCGTCCCCATACAAAAAGAAGAAAATAATCTTGAGCTCCAAGAAAAATTAGCTAAAATAGGAGCCGAACTTTTAGTAGAGACAATCCCAAAGTGGATGCAATCTCAAATTTCTATCCAACAACAAGACCACGAAAAAGCAACTTATACCCAAATGATCAAAAAAGAAGATGGCAGGATTGATTGGAAAAAACCAGCAGACACTATTTTCAGACAAATATGCGCTTTTTATCCTTGGCCATCTTCGTTTACCATGTTTTCTGGAAAAATTTTAAAAATATTTAGAGCAAAGGTCATAATGCAGCAAACCAATACAATGGAAATTGGAACAGTTTTCTTGATCAACAATCAAGTAGCTGTACAAACAGGATATAACTGCTTGCTTCTAGAAGAAGTTCAATTAGAAGGAAAGAGCGTAACGACCATAAAGGACTTTATGAATGGCAATAAAAACTTTATTGGAACGATATTGAATTGAAATTAACCGTTACGCTGTCTTTCCTTTACGGAAAGAATAAATTAAAAACATG
This sequence comes from uncultured Candidatus Saccharibacteria bacterium, assembly GCA_964518135.1. GTDB lineage: Bacteria > Patescibacteriota > Minisyncoccia > Minisyncoccales > 2-12-FULL-40-12 > 2-12-FULL-40-12. Next base: position 18,258 of record CAZFEY010000009.1, on the reverse strand, counting down.
ATTAATTATCCTCAACTTAAAAAAGAAATAAAAATAATGATAGATGGACAACCCTATGAAATCCTTGAGGCAAGCCCGATGTTTAAGGGTAGGGGCAGTTCTGTTCTGCAAACTAAAATAAAAAACTTGATCAATGGAAATGTACTTGCTCGTAACTTCAGACCGGGAGAAGAATTTGAAGAAGCGGAAATAACAAAAACCAGAATAAAATTTCTATATTCTCACCGAGACAAATTTGTCTTTTGTGACGAGCAAAACCCATCTGAAAGATTTGAGTTTTCAAAAGAGATTGTTGGTGGAAACGATCAATTCCTAAAAGCTAATGAGGTGATTGAAGGTATAGAGCTAGATGGAAAAATAATTAACATCTCTTTGCCCGTTAAAGTTAGCCTTAAAGTGGTTGAATCTCCTCCAGGAACTAAAGGCGACAGATCTCAAGCTGGAAATAAGCAGGTAATTCTTGAAACGGGAGTCAAAATAAATGCCCCCTTATTCATAAAAGAGGGTGATATTGTTGAGATCAATACAGAAACCGCAGAATATGTAAGAAGAGTAGAATAAAAAAACAAATATTAAACCTAAAAAAATAACGGGGCAGATCTTACAAGATCTGCCCCTCTTCAACTTCCGCCCATGATAAGACGGATAATACATTAAGAACCGACTAGAAATGGTTGAATTACTACACCAGCCGCTTAGAATCAACCATTCCCTTAACGCGCGGCTATGCTTTTCGGGCTTAGAATTTACATGTACCGAATTAATTTTTCCAAAAACCGATCTGTTTGTCAAGAAATTTTTAGGCTAGAATTGTTTCTATCCTTTTTACTTCAACTTCAATTAGCTTCCCTTCATATTCTCCGCTATGCGCATGCGCAGCGCCCTTATATGAAGGTTTTTTATGATCCAAGTGCAGATTAAAACATAAATTTTTTGTTTTTCCATCTCTTTTCAGATAGATATGAAATCTAGGATAATATCTGCCACCCACAGGACATACTAAATTATACTCCTGCCTTTGGGTATCGAACTCCGAAATTCTATAGCCTATCTTTCTGGCTAACCTAATAATATTTTCGTTTTTGGCTTTAACAGAAAAAATCATAAAAAAATACAATAAGGCAAAATTGTTAAAGGGGACACTCCGTAGTCAGCGCTTTAATTAAAAATCTTTACTATTCCGTTGCAACGCCATCAAAATGCTCATCGTCTTTTTCTGCTTCTTCCTTTGAAGCATGAACCACTCCGTCTTTATGATGAGCTGGCGAATAGATGGTGTAAAGCTTTAGATCTTCCGAATCCGAGGTATTAACAACATTATGTTGACTACCTGCTGGAACAATAATAGCCGTACCATCCCCTATTTCATACTCATTACCATCAATAATGCATTTGCCCTGCCCCTTTTCAATCCGGAAAAACTGATCGTTGTCTTTATGAACCTCCATGCCAATTTCTTCTTTGGGTTTCAAATTCATTAAAACCAACTGACTATGTTTTCCAGTATAAAGCACCTTTCTAAAATTATTGTTTTCTACCGTTAATTTTTCTATATTATCTTTATATCCTTTCATATTTTTATTATTCCAAGTTAATAATTACGACTTAAAACTATATTCTATTTTAGCAAAATAAATGTTTTCTCACTACTCTCAAAAAGAAATGTTCTTTCGCTACGTTCAAAAATAAAAGGCCTTGTCGCAAATAGTACGCAAGGCCCCCTTCCTTCAAACCATGATTCAATGCCCCTTTCTCTGTCGGAGCAATAATATTAAAAGCCCCCTAAGGTAATCAAAATCGTAGTATACGATCTTGCCACCGCCTTTTGTGCGGAATGGTTTGCTCCTCCATTTTTTGCTAGAGCTTTCTTTCATGATCGCCTCCTTTCAGGTGCAGAATCAAGGTGTAATTAAAAATAGCATGCTATACAAATTTTGTCAACATCACGAAACGACTTATTTAATTTTCCCTACTTCTTGCGCTAAATATTTTTTCATTTTTTCGATTGTTTCCGTCATTTTTTTCAAGAAGGTTTCTGCATTCGCTTCAGCTTGAGGGACAGAAACATCTTGCGGGTTTAAAATTAAGTTTTTCAAATTAACTAAATCGTCGCTAAGTAATTTGCACAATTTATCAATATCTCTCGCGGCGATAATCTGATATGCCTCCCTTTTTCTTTGCATAAGAACATATCTCCAAGACAATATGCCGGCAAATGCCATAACCAATAAAATACCGATTAAGGCAATCTCAAACCATCCTAAGTCTATAAAGCCTACAGACAAAACGGTCTTTGCCCGAATTCTGAAAACCTCACTATCCGTCGGATAGCTAATAGCTCCCCTATCATCCCTTGCTACAACATAAAGGCTATACCTGCCAACAGGCAAAGATTCTTCTATTGTTATTTCCCAATTACCTAGAACATCGCTATCCGCTTGTTTTGCAAAAACTTCCTTTCCGTTATTGTTTAACACCCTAACATCAACAAACCCATTAGAAATGGATTTGCCAGAAAGAAATACGAAATCACCCTGGGACACAGATCTGCTCAAGAACTCTATAATTGGCGTTGGAAGGGGCAATATCTCAAAATTCAGACTGTCTTCTACGCTATTACCCGCTAAATCCAACGCTCTAATCGTTAAAGTGTGCTTACCCGGCTGCTGTATTGGCAAAATCATATTACCGGATTCGGATTCCAATGGACCCTTACCATCTATAAAAATGAGATACTTGGCCATACCCGACAACGAATCATTTGTTTCAAATTTTACTTCTGGTACCGGATTATCACTTGCTTCATTGTCAATCATTATTTCGAACGGCAATGGAGGCGTAGTGTCTAAAGAAATTTTATAGTGAGCAGTTTTACCCCAACCAATGTTATTCTTAAATCGAACATGCGCATACCAGACTCCTTCTTTCAATGGTCCAAAAGTTTTACCAGTAAAAAGCTCCTCCTCTATATTTTTAGGATTTTCATTTGGGCTATGATCTATCTGAACGGCCACTTGGCTAACATCGCTTGGAACATCCCATAAAACTATCAATTCCCCCGTATGACCATACCACTTTCCCTGATCCAAATACAAAGGAACTTTTAATATTGGTTCTTCTGGTAAGTTTCCGGATGGAATCGGTGTTCTTGTAACTTTTTCCGGAAGCTCGGTCGGCACAACAGATGTTGAAGTGGGCGTTGGCAATGCAGGCGCTGGTTTAGGAGCTATGGTCGTTACTCCAACATTTATATTCAATCCCTCTACCGAAGAAAGAACATTAGTTCCCTTTCCGTCACTAGCCGTAACAACAGAATCAACAAACGCAATCTGGGCAGGACCCGCACCTTTCGTTTTAAAACGTATTCTTAAAACTTGCAAAGCTTCTCCAGAAACACCATTTGGCGTACCACCAGTAAAAGTCAATTCCCCTTTTTCATTTGAAATGTCTGGACTCGCAAGCCAAAAATCAAAAATAGATGGTTTTTGCTCGGTACTTAAAAGCTCCAAAACACCATTTGGAAAAAGAATTTTGGTTTCAGCTGCATTAATATTTACCTTTTCGGTATTAATTTTGATATCAATATTAAATTCTTGACCTATGCCAAAATAACTTCCCTCTCCAATTAAGTAAAACTTTGCAGCATCGACATTACCTCCAAAACTAAAGAAGAACAAAAAAACAAAGAAAACCAAAATAATATTTTTATAATTCATATTTATTTTTCTATTAAAAATTAACTCTTAACTTATTAAGAAAAATGCTAAAATCAAAAATATTAATTTCGTCATCATTATTAAGGTCAAGTGTAGATCTTGAATTTATTTCTTCATTAATCCATCTGGAAAGAAAAATGCTCCAATCAGTAATATTAATTCTATCATCTCCATTAAAATCGGCTTCTGGGAGTTCTAACGTAGAAATCTTAAAAGTTTTCAAAGAAGAAAATGAGCTTTCTTTGGTCGATGGTAAAGAGGCAAATTGCCTTACCTTTAAATTATGAATTCCTGGCACTATGTTTTCAGTATCAATAACTAGAGACCAAAAGCCATATTCGTCAGACTCAACCGAACGAATATCGTTATTATCTATAATGACTTCTATTTTATTTTTCGGAGCTGCAAACCCTAAAACAACTAAATTCTTACCTTTTGTTATGGACGCGTTTTTAAAAGCTATTGTTGGAGGTACGAGAAAATCTTTTATTTCAACGAATGACGCGACTCGTAAGTCAACGTCAAAAGCCATAAGGTCGGACTTTCTACCGTCTTTGTCTTGGGCTTTTAAGATAAAAATGTACTCTTCTAATAACAGCTCGGCGGGCTCTATATAAAAAGTGCCATCGCTAATAACTTCGTATCTAGCCAAAGGGAATGGCTCGTACGTACCTGCCAGATCGCGCTTGTCTCTTCTTAAAATTTCTATATTACTCTCTGGATATGCTTGACCATAAAAAAGCACTCTTCTCTCTGGTGAACGCGCTCTGCCTCCGGTAGCAGCCTCGGAATTGAAAGTAACAACTGCTGAAATCTGACTAATACGAATATTCTTGTTGCTAGTACCAGTAATAGAAATCCCTATTTCAATATCAGACTCTGTCGATTTGACAATATTCAAACCCGAAAAAGACTGCGTATTTTCTGTATAACCTGCTTGAGTTGCAATATCGATTCCCGAGTTATTACAAGAACCATCAACGCATACTCTGGTTTGAAAATTATTTGCTTGATTGGCCGGTGGTGCTTGTCTTTTACCACACACCGCTATATTGATTCCAGATATGGTTGCATTATTGGGTATGCTAGAAATATCCAGATCAAACGTTTGATTAGCGCCGTTTGCTTGGCCAACAATATAAGAAACATCGCCATCGCTATTAGCACAACTACCACCAGAAGACTCATTTATTTCAAAATAGCAATTAGTGGCATTGCACGCTGTTCCCGCCGCATTACTCCAATCAGCACTATCGTTATTTCCATCAGCAATTGGCCGTAAAACAGCGGTCGTATCAGCCAAGACGATATCATAAAATAATATACCTATTATTAAAAAGGTTAAAAAAACTTTCGAAAATCTCATTGGGTTAATATATTATTGCCCTGTTGGATGTTGTTCTTTTGCGAAAAAGTTCTTGATTTTTTCAACTATTTCTGCGATTGCGTGCTGGGACTTCACGATATAGTCTACAGCTCCCAATTGAATACCCTTTTTAATGTCGTCATCTTGACCCATCATAGTTATAATAATAACCGGGATACTACTAGTTGCCGGAGAGGATTTTATTTCTGATAAAACATCAAATCCATGTTTTTTGGGAAGCATCAGATCGAGTAAGATTAAATCCGGGCGACCAGATTGGGCGGCCTTCACTCCCAGCTCACCATCTAAAACCCATTTGACTTCAAAACCAGCCTCTTTCAATTCTTCGCTCATTACCTTTCCCAAAATCTCATCATCTTCTACTAAAAGAATCTTTTGATTATTCATATTGTTGCATTATTTATTATTTGTTTCAGGTGAGTTGTTTTTCACCCTTCACAGACCTTGATTTTAATGGAAGTTCAATGTAAAAAGTAGTGCCCTTGCCCTCTATAGATTCAAACCAAATCTTACCACCAAGCAATTCCGTTGCCTGTTTAGCCACATATAGACCTATTCCAACGCCAGCGGATTTTTGCAAATGCGCGTTGCCACCCCTTACAAACTGACCAAAAATCCTTGCCTGATCTTCCTTAGGTATTCCTATTCCTGTATCTGAAATAGAGCAAAAAAACGTATTTTTTCGTTTTTCTAGGACTATAGAAACCCTTCCTTTATCTGGGGTGTATTCAACGGTATTCGTCAGAATGGTCTGGAAAATATTACTCAAAGCATAGAAATCGCTTTTTATATTAAGTTCTTTCGGATAATCTTTAAAAGTAAATTTTATCTTTTTCTTAGCTCCCATCATTTCCGTTTCTTTAACCATTCTGCTGATAAATTTTACCAGCTCTATCGGTTCCGACACCAAGCTAACACTACCACTTTCAATCCTAGATAAATTCAATAATGTGTCTACTAATCCGGAAAGACGACTAGTAGCTATGTAAGCATCTTTAAGATATTCTCTTCCTTTTTTGCTTAATTTTTCTTTTTTAAGGATTAATTCAATCAACCACTGAATACTTGTTACAGGGGTACGAAGCTGATGAGAGGCAATTGACACAAACTCGTTCTTGGCTTTTTCTGCCATTTTTTCTCTTGTAATATCCCTCTCGATACCAACAAAAAATTCTACGTTTCCATTTTTATCCAGAACCGGCGCAATAGATGATAACGCAATATATTCCTCCCCATTTTTCCTTCGGTTTCTAATTTCACCCGAGAAGCTTTTTTTATTGATTTTGATGGTTCTCCAAAGTTTTTTGTAAAACGATTTATCCATTAATCCACCCCATAATGCGCCTGCCTTTGTGCCAATAATCTCTGCCTTCGAAAATCCGGTTATTTTTTCGGCAGCCTTATTTGCATAAAGCACGATACCTTCGGTATCTGTCATAATAATGTGGTCGTATGCGTTATCAACTGCTAATTTAAATTTTTGAAGGTCTTTGACAGAATCCTTAAAACCGTCTTTGGGTTTTTGTTTTGTATGATGTGACGATCTCATATTGGATCAAAATATAATATTATTATACTAAAAAATCGCTAGGTGGGCGAATTTGTTAAAAAATCATAACACGCCCTCAATAATGGGTTTGATAATAAAAGCAGTGATAGTACGACGGAGCGAACTACATTATTCCTGCCATTTTCATTGCCCGGATCATACGAGTAACACCAATCCCACCGCCATAACGGGGAAACATTTCCAAAGACAGGAATTTTTCCAGCTCTTCATGCACCCTCTTTTGTCCGAATTGGGCAAAAAGCGTATTAGCATACATTCCATTGCTTATGGTATGAAACTCCTCTCGCATTTCATCTGGGTTGTTGCTACGCTCGGCCGAACCAATGGTTTCTATGCCGTACAGAATTACGTCAATTTTCCTGGAATGATCACCGTCTCTTCTCATATTCCAAAACGGAGAAGTATGCTGTGGAAAATTTTCCAAAAATACAACGGGGCCATACTCTTCCATCATTCTTTTTTCGTGTTCAGCTTCCAATTCCTTTGTTCCGTACCGATTGGCCAATTCGTCGTATTCCATACTTTTAAATAGCCCCGGATCGCCAAAACCCAAGAAAACCAGCAATTCCCTTTCTAGCTTTCGCAGTTCTTCTATGCCACCCTTAGTTTCGAATTCAAACATTGGGAAAACAAGATTGTGTCTCCCCGGAATAGGATTAGCTTCATTTCGAAAACTAGTAGTAATGCAGTAATAGCCAAGAGAATCAGGGTTATTAAGAAGCTCCCATTCCAACCACATCTGACCGGTTTGCGGTAATGGCCATAAACTACCGGCGTAATTAAAAGTAGCAATGGTTAAGGGGTCTTCACAGGCAGCCAGAATACTCAAGCGATGCTGGGTCGGAGTTTCTACAAATCCTTTGTTGCGAAAAAATTCTCTCATACGGCTAATTGCAAAATCATAATCTTTTGGCTCAATAAGTTCTACTGCTTGATTCATATTCTATTCTTTTTCGTTTTTCAATTTTATTTTTTAATTTCGTGTTCGACCTTTTATATAAAAAAACAGCCCCCGAAGGGGTTGGAAACGAATCACACTTAATAATTAGGTATGGGCTTGGAAATTTCGTACACATTTCTCCATTGATACCAAAAGCAAACGACCCTGTCAACACTGAAGAATCCCAATTTCAAGCAAAAATGATGTTAATTTTCCAAGCTGTTTTTGGTCCATTTTCTGTATCTCTACATGATTATATCAAATAAAAATGCTCCACCACCACGATGGAGCATAACAGACATATCGCGCCACTCAAGTAAGACGATCAGTTCTTTTTCTTGGGAATCAGAAAAATTGTTTCTTTCCTTGATATCGGCGCACCAACGAGAATTCCGACGAGATCACCTTCTCCGGCAAAGGTAACCTTTTGACGATTCACCTCCATGGAAGTGATTTTGATCGGCGAGCCCCAATCGTCAGTATCCTTACGAACAAAAACGATCTCGTCTCCCAGTTCCAACATTCTACCGGGAAGAATCTCGACACCAATAACTCCAATATTCGGGAAATATTTAATAACATTCCCCACGGGTATGGAGCCATTGGGTCCCACAAGATTATCGTCACACATGGCAGCCTCCTAAAGCTGTGCTGTGATATTTAAAAAAAAGAACATATAATATACTATCAAAAATAGAAAATCTTTACAATTTTGATTAGATTCTTTCCCTTATAACCCTATATCGGAAGCAATTCTCTGCATTGATAAAAGGCAAATTTCTATGAATTTCTCTAACGGGATGTTGAGTCCGTCGGGATTACTACACATAGCTACCTCTTCACGGCGAGTACCTGCTGCAAATTTTGGTTCTTTGAGAAATCTTTTCATAACCGATGACAATTTTACGTCCTCCAGCTTTCTCGACGGATACACGTAAGCAACGGCCGTTATTAACCCCGTTAAGCTGTCTGCACAGAAAATTGCCCATTGTGCCTTTGTTTTCGGTTGAACATCGGTATGACTTGCGGCATGAGCCAATATTAGCTGATGCAGATCTTCAGAAATCTCTAAACCATACTTAGTCAATGCTTCTAGGGTTTTATGAGGATGCTGTTCTTTAAACTCTCCTCCAAAATCAATATCGTGAATAAGGCCTGCCAATAGCCAATCCTCTTTTGGTAATTCATTAGCATCTAATTGTTTTAGAGATTGCAAGTAGTCATAAACACCTCCCATACAAGCCCCTAGAGCAAGAGAATGATTAACAATATTCTGTTCCAGCTGCGATTTAACAGCTTCGAGAAATTTTTCCCGGGAGTATTCCATGCGTTATTGGATCAAGGATGAATTATATCCTGCGCGGTAATGACTTTAATTTCGACATCATCTATCCAATATTCTGAATCGTCGTGGGTTTCAAGCGTTATACCGCCAGAAAGCACGGGACTTGTCTTGTCTGTGTATTTTATCAAAAGCACTCCATCGACCAAAACATTGAGAGTATTTCCATAACCCCTTATTTCCATAATGTGCCAACCGCTACTTAAGTTTACATTATCAGCTCGAGCCAAGTCGGAATAGAAGTTTTCCCTGATTTGTTTAGATATGTTGACATGCCCACTGCCCAAACCGATAAAATATCTAGTTGGATTCCCTCCTTCTTGTTTCACACGATAATTAAAATGAATAAATCCTTTGATAATTTTGAATTTGGCTTTAAAAATATAATCGCTCCATTCCTTTTCTTGAAGATCTGCCCAATTATGGCCTACTCCTCTTAGAACCGTATTGGAACCTTCTTTGGTCGTAGACCAGGTTCCTCCCTCTCCGCCAAAACTCCAGCTTTGAGTACCGCTTTCAAAATCTTCAATAAAATAATGAGTCACGGTATTGACGCATTTTTGAGTCGCATAATTAAAACTGTCGCTGGTTAACCGATTATTATCATCACAGCTCGGACAATCAGCAGAACAATTTGATCGTGTTTCAACGCCTTTATCGCATAGATTATTACCACAACAAGGAATTTTTACCTCGTGAAGACATTTTTTATCATGATAATCATAACTATCCTTTGTGCATTGGTTGTTGTCATCGCAGCTTGGACAATCTCGAGAGCAGGTTTCGTATATCTCTCCCACTTCGCAAACCGTATTACCGCAACAGACAACATCGAGAATTGGAGCATTAACGCATTTTTGCTGATGATAATCGTATGAATCTTTCGTGCAACTATTATTGTCGTCGCAATTCGAACAATCTGACGGACAATTTCCGTAATTTTCATCTAATTCGCAGATTTTATTCCCGCAGCAATTAGGAATGGCTATTGCCTTACATTTATACCCTGTTTCTTTTGAACATGTGTCTTTTGTACAACTATTCCCATCATCACAGGACTCGGGACATTCTGGCGTAAGAAAAATATAGCCCAAAACACCCAAGCTAATTATGATTATTATTACCAGAATGACCAGTAAAATATTTCTATTCATCTTGAAGAAGTGAGCTACTTTAAATTATGCTATTGAAAAATTCACCGGATGATTTATTGAACAATAATCTTTCCTTTCATTGAAGGATGAATACCGCAGATATAATTAAACGTGCCGACAGAGTCGAAAGCGAAGCTAAAACTTTGTCCCTTGACCAGTGGATTGCTCTGAAAAGTATCTCCTGAAATATCATGAGGCGCTGAATCTTGATTAGTCCAAGTAATAGTATCCCCTTTTTTTATGGTTATCTCGGCGGGTTTAAATAAGAAATTCTCCATCGCAATGCTATAAGTATTTGGAATAATGTCCTCTTCTTCGGTTAGGGGTTGAGACGAAGAAGAGTTATCGGGAATCTGGGGTAGGTCTGATCCGGTATTTTGTTCATATTTGGGCTGTTGCAGAAAGAAAAATGCGCCACCAATTATGATTATTGCTATGATTAGAACAATTAATATTTTTTTATTCATAAATTTGTTGAATTAAAGATACAAGATTAAACCAAGAACCAAATGAATAACTACTATAAAACTAAGAATAATGGCGTTTAATTTATGGTATTTGAAAAACTTTGGATGACCTTTTGTCATTTTCATACCAGAATAAATCTGGAAAGAGAAACTCAATAAGGCTAGAATACCCGCCCAAAATACTAATGGCTTCCCGAATAAAAGAATAATCATATTTCTATAATACTAAAAAAACCTGAACGAAAACAGAGTTTCCAACGGGGCAGGTCGCCAACCCGCCAATCGGCGAAGCCGCGAGGCAACCTTTCCGATTCATACAATGTGGCTGTCTGTCTTGAACGAAATCCGAACTTTTTTCAAAGAAAATCCGGACGCTGAATTTTGAGAATTTTCGCTCGGGCGGGCAAAAATTCCTGACGAGGACGAAACTCAAACCCCTCTATTAAAAATCTTAATTTATTACTCTCTAGCTCCCGCCAAGCAACTGTTTCTTTCGTACTTACTCTCAAAGAATAACCATTTGCACACTTCTGGGTTTTTTGTATTCTTAGCAATTTCTGTAACGCAACTATTTAACCTATCATAATTACCAGCGCGAGAAACCCTAACACAGAGAGTAGGATCATTTGTTTTTACAGCAAAAAAATTTCCACAAGAAATCTCGTCTAAAATGCTTTCACAAAGTTTTAAGTCGTTCTTTCTAAGAGTAGTCTCTTTTATACAGTTTTCTTTTGATTGTTTATCATTAGAGCTTCTACAGGATGTAAAAAGTTCATGAGAAATTATCTTATCGGTCAACCGAACTTCTTTTCCGCAATCAGTTAAATGATCCCAATCAATCATTTGGTACAACTCAATAACTTTTTGTTCACTTGTAATAGTTTGTTTGCATTTATTCTTTTTAACGAGATCTGAAAGATTTTGACAACTCTTTAAGATATCTTTACATTTTCCTTCGAAAGTAGAGGCAATTTCTAGACGACAATCTTCGCGAGAATAGAAACCATAACCGGAGGGGTTTTCACTAATCTTTTCACAAAAGGCAGGGTTATTTGTTCTTTGAGCAAGACTGTAAAAACATCTCTCATCGTAGGGCCATATTTCTTCTATTTTCCCTATCATTTCGCATAATTTCGGACTGGTTGTTATTGCAGAGTATTTAGCTACCCAAAAGCTACCGATGAAAAAAATAATAAAAAGAAAGCCCGTGATTATAAAAAGTAAACGCTCTTTTCCAGAGTAAAAAAGTTTAAGGATTAAAATTGAAACAATATAAAAATAAGGCGTTATGGTTAAAAAGCCATGAAGGGGCCAAGAAATACTTACTAAACCACTCATAACTATTATTATAGGAAGAGAAATGATAAAAAAAACAGTAAGGGAAATGAGCAAGAAGACGTAACCCTTTTTACAGAAAGGAATTTTAATAGAACCGTGAGTAAGGTACAAATAAGTATTCCATTTATTTAGTGCAAAATAAAATCCGATTATCAAAGCAGGAAAATATCCCCAAGCGTAAAATGGAGTTAGTAGAGTTGAAGTTATTGCGCGCATTGAATACCCACCATCGTATATGAATCTACCAATCATTAACCCTATATCCCATGTTTCTATCTTGAAACCATGGGATAAGTGCAGAAATATTGCCAAAAACCAACAACAAAGCGTTGCCAAAATCGCCTTTTTAAAAGCCGATTTCTTATCGATCTCTTTTTGAGCAATATTTTCCGTTTCGAAATTATTTTTTTCTAAATTTTCTCCCAACATAAACCCTCCTTTATCTATTTTAGCTTTCTTTGAATTCATAAATAATAGAAAAATCTTTTGGATTTCGGCGCCGAGGGGCGAAATCCCGAGCGAGGCGGGAAACACAAACCTTACAACTTGGCTGTGTTCTTCGGTCTAGAACCAGGGTTTTAAAAGGAAATTTAGACTATTTTGGGTTTTCCTTACCGGATGTGTCTCGGTCAAACTTATTATTAAGATTTTAGCACAAAATGAGACAAATGAGACAGTAAATAAAGACTCTGTTTTGTTATGTTTTAGCTTTCCCCTTAGCCTGCAATGAAATGTCTAGTATAGCCCTTAAACGACGAACAAACTCTATGTCTTTAAGTAATTCGTCAATTTCCTCAACCGTAATTTGATTAACAAAACCTACATCTATAGAATTATTTGGATAACGAAATAAACTATTTTTGACATCAAGAGTATTTTTATCAATGAAAAATTCTTTACCCAAAAACTCTAATCTGTAGTATTTATTAATAATTTTAGCAAGTTCATCTATTTTTTCGGGTTTATATATCTTTAAGGACTTAATCCTCTTTGTTAAATCTTTAATAAGGATTTCGGAATTATGGGATTGTAAATATGTTTTATCAACCATGAGACCCAAATGCTTAATAATAAGTTCCAGAGCATGTTTTATATTCCAAATTACTGCCAATAAAACAAATTTGTCATAATATGCTAGTTTTTCGCCTGGGTCCTTTTTGGGATACTGGTCATTTTTTAATTTTTCCAATGAAATCCTGGCTATTGATAGATAGCCTAAAACATACCATATCCACTCATATTTTGATTGTTGATTCAGTGCTTTCTTCATCGTCTTAATTAGAAAGAATTAATTCTTTCTAATTATTATTCCTTGTGTATCTTTAATAACAGATTTTCCTATTGGAAAATCATCTAAAACAATTTTATTTATTGCGTAATCATTAAATAACGTATATAAGTTTTCTCTACGCTGGTAGTGGAATAATTTTTTACTAATCGGCCTTATCTTTCTTCTTATTGGTTTTATAAAATCTTTTTGTTTGATTTTTTCTAAATTCCAAAATTCAAAATTATTAATTTTCTTGATTTTTTGTTTAAAATTAACCTCGTATCCAGGAAATGCTAAGAAAATTTTCCTCATATTTGGCTTCCTTCTAATCAATTTTAATAAATCTTCCTCAAGCTCATAATCTCTTAATCGGCCGCTTAAAATGCCGAGCTTAAAATAGTTGCAGAATGGTGTCAACTCTGATTTTTTCTTTTTAAAAATAACTTAAGCTCTCACGGGTTTTCAGGATTTTAAACCGACTACAAAAGCTTAACTTCGAATCTCCTCTTTGGAGAAGCGCTGGCCCATGCTTGAAATGCAATTTTTTGCTGCATAGCATGCGGAGTATTAATCGAATCAGCCGTTTCTACTTCAATTACATACTCTTCTCCATTATGAGCCGCATATACATCAGGAATAAAACCGTTAATCATCAGCGGTTTGATATTCCCGGGCAAATCAGACCTTACGGTGCCCCAACCGACTGAAATCACTTGCCCAGCCAAATTACCAACTCCGATATCGTGCTTCTCCTGGTTTTCTTTTGTTCTAATGTAAATCATTTATTTTTTATTTAGATTTTTATAATTCTTCGACTTTTATTAGTTGAAACGATTACGGCGTGATTGAATGTAATTTTTAAGAAGTGACGCTATGGCTGCATTCATTACTTTAATTATTTCTATGACTTGCTCTTGATAATTTTTCAATGATATATCTCCTATAATATCTTCTTTTGGTTTTTTTCCAGCTGCCATATATAGCGACTCCTCTACTGCCGCATCTGAGAAATAAAATCTTGTTGCTTCAAGACTATCTCCTATCGAATAATAAGCGAATTTATTTCTATCATCTTTTGTCTTGCCAAAAAATCGACTTATATATCCATTTCTCAAAGCCTTACCTGATTGATAATAATGATAAGCGATATTATTTCGAATTTGAACAATAGAATCTAGAAGATTTGTTACGTTGGGCAATTTCCTATGAGAAGCGGCGACCATGGCTTCCCAGAGTTGCTTATCCGATCTAGATAAACGATTAAATATTTGCTTAAATTCACTTTCAGAAAAAACATCGCTATTCTTTTTTAAGAAGATAAAAAACTCGTTTATAGTACTTGCAATTAACTTTTTTATTTGCACCATAGTACCTGAATAATTACCTACATGACTCGTAACTTCACCATTTTTAGGCCTTTCGTAATAATCTGTCAACATTTTTTCGAAGAGAATTAGTCCTTTTAAATCATTAAATACGACTCCAAGAACAAGGAAAAAACTTTCAGTTTTATTATAGCTGTCCTCTGTAATTAACTTATCTGGATCTATCCAGCTTAGTTCTCCTTTAAACTTCTCCATCATGAATATTTTTTTCTTGATTTATATCTTTGAGAATTTACTCTCCTGTCAATTTTGGGGAGTAAATTAAAGAATCTCAACAGATTATTTTTCGCCTACTCCAATTCCCTCCTATTGTTCTGTTTCTTTTCTGTGTTTTTAGACTTTATTATATTCCCCTTGAGTCATTGGCCGATAAACAACTTTCACTAAATTCAACAATTTTGTCGCTTTTTCCAAGGCGGTTTGATTGGGGAGATCCTCGCCAAATCTTTTTGAATTTTTCTAAACTTTCTTTGGAAATCATTTTAATCATTTAGATGAAATTATTTACTAAAACCTCAATAGAACAAGGTTTTAGTTTTTTAATAATCTCTTATTGGTATTATTTCTATTTCGTCATCATTCTTCGGTCTTTTGATAATATCTATAACCTTTCCGAAAACTTTAAAATCTTTTTTCATGACGATGGGTTTATAGATTTCGTCTTTTGAGTCAGGATTAAGAATTATTGCATTCTTCGTAAATGATATACGCTTTATTACCGCTACATCATCGATAAAGGCGACAACCCTATCATTACTCTTGATATCGTCAGTTTTTTCTACTAAGACAGTATCTCCGTCATTTATTCCAGATTCTAACATCGAACGACCAATAGCCCTGATCGCAAACAATCTATCTCCTTTTCTTCCTAAAAAATCTTTTGAAACGGAAATAAATTCATCGTGGATGGGTTCTGCAAGAATACTTTGATTATCGCATCCAGCTGAACCATAAACTGGAATATTAATCGTCTCGGGATTAAAATAAGCCTTTTCCCCAATAGGTCTTATTCCCCGTTTTGCATATTTATCTCGGTAGATATAACCTTTCTTCTCAAGAATCTCCAAGTATTGCGTAACCGTCCTAAGAGATCTAACTTTCATCAATTTCCTTAATTCAAGGATAGTAGGAGCCTCTCCTTTTTCATCAAGACAATTAGCAATGAGCTTAAATACTTTTTCTTGTTTTTTTGTTAAATTATCTTTATTCATATTCTTAATAATAGCGTATTCAAAACACAAGAGCAATAAGAAATACACAACATACACTTGACACAAGGACTTAAAAGCTTACAATAAAAATAAGATGCTAGAGGTAGAAAAACAAACTGAATATCATGACGTCTTTCTTACCGATATCCAAATACACGTTGCAAAACCAAGGAAGCCCTTTTCTTGGTACAGGGTTATCTTGAAATCTTTAAGGAATGAAAAACCTGGCCGATTTTTTACAAAAGATTTTTCGATTATTAGAAAAAATAGTACTTTTGAGACCAGGTTTAGATTTCCGCTTCCGGAAGAAATAAAAAAACAGATAGAAAAAGCACGAAAATCAGGAAAGAAAATCCGTCTCTGGATGCCAAAAGATGGAATTTCCGTTTATCCAGGGAAAGACGTAATAGAATTTTTGAAGGCAAGAAATAAAATCCGCTTGACAGACTTACCAAAAGAATTAAAATAAATTTAGAAAGTACATTTTCAGAGTAATATATCAAATAATAGTGGCGTACCACTTATTTTAGTGAACACTAATAGAAGATGTAGAAACTAAAAAATCTACATCAAAGAGGCTTTGCCTCGGTCGTGCCCACTTACAAAGACAGCTTAAGCAAATCTTAAGTTTTAGGCTTTCTTTGTGAGTGGGCATTTTTGTTTACAAAAATGAGTGGTGGTCGATACCCCGCTATCATCCTGGTTAATAATAACTAATTAAAAATTTAATAAAACTATGTCTGGACAAAAACAATTAGACAGCAAGCTTAATATCGTCTACGTTCCAGCGGATTTGCTTCGACCGTCGGAATACAATCCACGTTCGTGGAGTAAAGAAGCGATTACCCAATTGAAGGAAAGTATAAAAAAGTACGGCCTCGTAGATCCCTTACTTGCCAATTCAGCTCCGGATCGTAAGAACATCTTAATAGGCGGACACTTTCGATTAGCAATCGCTAAAGAATTAGGAATTAAGGAAGTACCTGTCGTTTATGTCTGTATCCAAGATATTGAGCGTGAAAAAGAGTTAAATCTCCGTCTCAACAAGAATACTGGCGCGTGGGATCTTAAATTATTGTTTAATTTCCAAGAAGATTTCCTCGCAGATATCGGTTTCTCCAGCGAAGACCTAGATGAAATATTCGGAATCGATGAAACCCCGGAAGTCTTTGACCTACAAAAAGAGCTCGCAAAACTAAACATCAAAAAAATAAAAGTACGAGAAGGAAGCATTTGGCAATTAGGAAAGAACCGAATGATGTGCGGCGATTCAACCAATGAATCGGATATTTTGAAATTAATGAAATGCGAGAAGGCCGACATGTGCTTAACTGACCCGCCCTACATCCTCGATTACTTACATGGAAAAAAGAAAACAAATTCAACCAAAGGATTTGGATATAAAAGAGACAGAAGGTATTTAGGTACCGATACTCTACCTCCTGATTTTACGGAAAAATGGATGGCAAACATTAACAAAGTTCAAAAAGAAAACTTTAGTATTATCTGTTACGAAAACTGGAAGAACATCCCCACCATTTTTAATGAAATGAAAAAGTATTGGAAAATCAAGAACATGATTGTATGGCATTTGTCTAATAGGTGCCAGGGATTTGCTGCAAAATATAAATTCTTTAATAAGCATGATATTGCGATGGTTGGTATTTCGGGAAACAGCGCACTAAATCTCTCTGTCGAAAACGATCTATTGCAGAACGAATACGAAACGGCTCTCTACGCAATCAGCGGCCAACCACACTGGGAAGGGTATCAAAAAGGAAAAAGAATCTGCCCAACTGACTTTATAGAATTTGTTGCCGCCGACAAGAAATCCTCAGGGCAAGGCATTATCTTTGGTACGAAACCTTTGGAAATACTTATCCCCTACATTAAGGTTCTTACCAAGCGCAACGACTTAATCGTTGAACCTTTTGGCGGATCGGGCAGCACCTTGATTGCCGCGGAAAAGATGAAAAGACGATGTTATCTTATGGAAAAGTCGCCCGTCTATTGTGAAGTCATAAAATATAGGTGGGAAAAATTAACCAACCTTAAAGCTAAGGAAATAAGATGAAGAGTAATAAGGAAAAAGAGTTGTTAATCAAGCAATTAAGGAATGTGCCGATTATTCAGCTTGCCTGCGAAAAAGCTGGTATCAGTCGAGCAACATATTACCGATGGCGAAAAGAAAGCCGGCAATTCACCAAAGAAACCGATGAAGCGCTTCTTGAAGGCATTCTCCTGATTAACGATGTAGCAGAATCCCAGTTAATGTCAGCGATCAGAGAGAAAAACATGACAGCCATAATCTATTGGCTTCGTCATCATCACACGTCATACGCCAACAAAGTCGAGATTAGCGGAAACTTAACTCATTCGGACGAAGAACTGACGCCAGAACAAGCGTCTTTGGTAAGGACAGCTCTGCGTTTGGCATCGTTCGATAAAAACCATGAAAAAGAAAAGTAAACAAATGAA
>CAZFEY010000008.1:8444-23524 GCA_964518135.1 uncultured Candidatus Saccharibacteria bacterium | reverse complement strand
GAAATGCGACAAGGCCGATGGTAGTGGTTTTCCGCGAGAGTAGGTAGTCCCCACCCTTGCATTAAAATGAATGTTGAAATCAGCATAGAAAATGCTGATTTTTCATTTGCCGAAGCTTTTTATTTTGCATAGGATCTAATATAATATACAGATGATGTAATGATGCGAATACTGCCTATGAAGTTAGCAGTTAAAAAATCAAGGAAAAGAGCAACAATAAAATTCATTATAGTGCTTACAATACTGCTGATTGTTTTAAACCTGCCTATAGTTTCAAATAAGGTTAGAAATTATACTTACTTATTTTTCTCCCCGTTTCAATCTGGTTTTTGGAAAGCGGGGAGTTTTGTGTCTAATTTCCTTTCCGGGATTAAAAATAGTAGCCAACTGAGTCAGGAGAACGAACTTTTAAAATCAAAAATTAATAATCTTATTATTCAAGGCGCAAAGAACTTCGAATTAGAAAAAGAAAATCAATCTTTAAGACAGGCCTTAAAAATGCAAGATGAAAGGGATTTTAAATTAATCTTTGCCAATATAATAAGTAAGGAAATCGATAAAGATATCATTATTTTGGACAGAGGAAAGAAAGAAAGTATTATTAAAGATCTACCGGTTATTACGGAAGAGGGAGTATTGATCGGTAAGGTCGAAGAGGTTTACGATGATTTCTCGAGAGTTTCTTTGATTTCTGAAAAATCAACGGTTTTTAATGTTCGTATTTGGAGAGAAGAAGAAGGTTTTAACGACGACATACAAGGGGTTATTAATGGCTTAGGAGGATTAAAGCTTGAATTAA
Organism: uncultured Candidatus Saccharibacteria bacterium; assembly: GCA_964518135.1. Taxonomy (GTDB): domain Bacteria; phylum Patescibacteriota; class Minisyncoccia; order Minisyncoccales; family 2-12-FULL-40-12; genus 2-12-FULL-40-12. Next base: position 22,725 of record CAZFEY010000008.1, on the reverse strand, counting down.
AGCTTATTCCAAAAGAGAAAGATATCAGAGATAGTGACGTTGTTTTAACCTCAGCGCTGGGCGGTATTTTTCCAGAAGGATTATTGGTGGGAAAAACAAGAGATCTTCAAAAAGTAGACATCGAGCCTTTCTGGCGCATTAAAGTTGAGCCAGCATTTAACATAACTAATTCAGGGAGGGTATTTTTAATAGAGTGATTTTTATGATGATTATTTTATCAAGTATTTTGGTTTATTTTTTAGTCGTAATACAATATAGTTTTCTTGTTCATTTTACGGCTCTAAGACATGTTCCGAGTCTTGCACTAATATCAATAATCTTGATATTTCTTCTTGAAAAACAAGAAAATAATCTGGGAGTATGGATGTCTTTGATTGGCGGATTTATTCTGGATATCTTTTCAAAAAGTTTTTTCATTGGTTTTTATGCTTTGATATTATTATCGGTTATGCTGCTGATTAGGCTGGTCTTGAAGAGAAATATTCAATTTTTCCATATAGTTAATTTATGATAAAGCGCAGATTAAACATAAATCTATATAAAGACATCGAGCCCCAAGAAGTGCTTTTAGACAGTTTGGCTAAAAAGAAAGAAGAAGAAATGGGTACTTCTGCAAGAAAATTTGAAATCCCTCTCTCAAGGGGAGCTATGTCTGTTTTTTACTATATCGTTATTGTTCTTCTGTTTTTTTTGCTTGGCAAGGTTTTTTCTATGCAAATAATAGAGGGTGATAAGTTTTCCAGATTGGCAGATGATAATAGGTCAAGGTCATTACTGTATCAACCAATCAGGGGAGTGATTTACGATCAGAATAATGTTCAATTGGTATTTAACGAATCCTCATTCGATTTGGTTTTAGACAAAAGAGATTTACCTCCAGAAGAGGATAGGAGAAATACGATTTTGAGCGAAGTAGCTAATATCGTAGGTAAGGAATTCAATGAGCTTAAAATAGAAACGGAAAAATCTACAGAGCCAACATTATTGATTTCAAAAAATTTGTCACATGATAAGCTTTTGGTGCTTGAAACTAAAATAGGTCAGAAAATGCTGCCTGGTTTTAGAATAGATAAGAACATCATAAGAAACTATAAAGATGGTAACGTATTTAGTCATGTTATTGGTTATTTGGGTAGAATAGATGGAAAAGAGTATAAATCTTTAACAAACTATTCAATCTCAAGTTATGTAGGAAAAATGGGGCTAGAGAAATCTTACGAGGAGACATTGAGAGGAACTCCCGGGCTGATAAAGGTTCACAAAGATGCTTTAGAAAATATTAAGTCAGAAGAAGTAGTAGCAGTTCCAGAAAATGGCAATAGCTTGGTTTTGTGGTTAGATTCTGAATTGCAAAAGAAAGTTAGAGAGGCGTTGGAGAGAAAACTCCAAGAATTAGGAGCTAAAAAAGCGATAGGAATTGCAGTGGATCCTAAGACTGGAGGGATATTATCAATGGTTTCTTTACCCGATTTCGACAATAACGCTTTTCAGAAAAACAGCGGGACTAATTCTGTTACCGATTTACTAAACGATCCTAATCAACCCATTTTTAATAGAGTGATCTCTGGCAAATATTTAGTAGGATCTACGATAAAGCCCTTGATTGCGTCTGCGGCTTTGGAAGAGAAAATAATTGACCCTAAAAAAGAAATATATAGTCCTGGTTATATAGAAATCCCTCATCAATATGATCCAGAAATCGTTTATACTTTTAAAGACTGGACGATTCACGGTTGGGTAGATATGCGAAAAGCTATTGCCCAATCGTCCAATGTCTATTTTTATTCGGTGGGAGGAGGTTATAAGGATCAGAAAGGATTAGGGCCAACATTAATCAAGGAATATCTCAAATTGTTTGGTTGGACCGATAAGACCGGAATAGATCTATTTAATGAAGTATCTGGTTTTATTCCGGATAAAGAATGGAAAAGAGATATTTTAAAGGAGCCTTGGTGGGATGGCGATACTTACAATCTTTCAATTGGCCAGGGTTTTGTTCAAGTTACACCATTGGAAGTAGTAACAGCTTATGCCGCAATAGCCAATGGGGGCACGTTATTGAAGCCACAAATAGTAAAACAGATTATCAACACTTCTGAAGAAAATAAGGTCATACAGGATTTTATGCCGCAAGCAATAAGAGAAAATTTTATAAAACCAGAGTATCTATCTATCGTAAGAGAAGGAATGAGACAAGGCGTGAGTGGTTATAATTCTCCTTTGGCGTCATCAATTCTTTTAAATGATCTTCCTGTGGTTGCGGCCGCAAAAACCGGTACCGCAGAACTGGGTTTTGACCATTACAACAATTGGATTACTGTTTTTGCCCCTTATAACAACCCTAAAATTGTCATTACTCTTATGATTGAAAACGTAAAAGGAGTACAGGCCGCAGTTTTACCGGTCGCGAAAGAGATTCTCGATTGGTATTTTCGAGAAGAACAAGAATGATGAGATTTCTTTTGATAGCTGCATAAAAAATCTTTGCGCGCCATAACTTATTGGGTATAATATATAAATGACTAGACAAGATTCTAATAAGCACAAAACAAACGAAACGATCTCTATAATAGCCAATAGATTAAAAAACCCTATAGCCATCATAAAAGGCTATCTTGAGGCACTAGCCAGTGGTGATTGCGGCGAAATAAATCTGAAACAAAAAGAGTATTTAAATGATGCTCTTTTTAATACTAAAGAAATGTCTAAAATGTTAGACAATATTTTAGACATTTCTCTAATCGATACCGGTGTATACGGGCTGGATAAAAAACAAGTCTCTCTCGAAGATATATCTTCTCAGGTTTTATTCGGTTTTTATCAATGGGCCCAAGCTGCTAATTGTAAAATTGTCTTTCAAAAAGGCAAAGACATCCCTTTGGTATTAACAGACCCGCTTAAGATTAAAAAAGTTATTGAAAATTTAATATCCAATGCCATCAAATACAATTCTGGACAAGGTATGATAGAAGTTTCCTTGATCTCAAAAGCAAAGAGGGATGTAATTTTTTCATGCAAGGATAATGGTATTGGTATAGATCAGAAAGATTACAAAAAAATATTCACTAAGTTTTATAGGTCCGACAAGGCCATAGAAATTGATCCTGCGGGTGCCGGATTGAGCCTTTATATTAGCAAAGCAATAATTCAATTATCTGGCGGAAAAATATGGTTTAGCAAGAACAAAAAGAAGGGTATGACGTTTAGTTTTTCTTTACCAGCAGTAAGGCAAAAGAAATAAAAAGGATAAATAAGTTTATTTTTAATTAATGACGGCCGAAAGATCAAAAATATTAATGATTGAGGGAGATGGTTTCTTGAGAAAGATTTATAAAAATAAATTTGCTCAAGCAGGTTTTGATTTTGCAGAAGCGACGAATGGGGAAGAGGGTTTAAATAAAATCATTTCAGAGAAACCAAACCTGGTATTATTAGACCTGATTTTACCCAAAAAAAGCGGTTTTGAAGTGTTGGCCGAAATGAAAAGAGAAGAAAAGATAAAAAATATTCCTGTTATCATTCTATCTAATCTGGCTCAAGAAATCGATATTCAAAGAGGATTATCTCTTGGAGCAGAAGACTATTTAATTAAGCCGGAAGTTAGCTTATCTGATGTGGTAGAAAGGACCAGAGAGTGCTTGGCCAAAAAGAGTGTATCTAAATAGATTTATGATCATAGACGACAATTTCCTCAAAAAAATTTTAGTTGATTCTGGTTTAATATCACTAGAAGATTTTAATTTGGCGCAGAAGAAGGCCAAAGAATCTAATTCTTCTACTTACGAAATTTTGATTAATGGAGATATGGTGCCCGAAGAACAGCTTAGTAAACTCATCGCAGATGAGACTGGTTATCCATTGGTTAATCTTGAAAAAGTAAAAATAGATAAATCTGTTTTAAATATTATTCCTGAAATTGTCGCAAAAAAACAAAATATTATTATTTTTGAGAGAACAAAAGACGGTTTGAAGGTTGCAATGGCTGATCCTGATAATCTCGAGATGAGAGAATTTATTGAAAGAAAAACAGGAGAAAAAGTTATTCCTTATTTCGCTTCTAAAAACACTATTTCTTCGGTATTAAAATTTTATAGAAGAGAAATTAGGGAAGAGTTTGAAGATATAATAGGGAAAAGACTGGAGGAATTTCAAAAAACCGAGTCTAAGGCTCCTCAATCTCTTCCTATTATTAAAATAGTCGAATTTGTCCTAAATTATGGCTATGATAATCGAGCCTCAGATATTCATTTAGAGCCATATGGTTCAAAAACGGTTCTAAGATACAGAATAGACGGGGTGTTGCATGATGTTCTGACTTTCCCGAAAGAAATACATGATTTTTTAATTGCCAGGATTAAAATTTTATCTAAGCTACGAACGGACGAGCATCAAACAGCTCAAGATGGACACTTCCTTTTTCAGGCAACAGGCGGAAAGGTTGATGTTAGGGTTTCTGTTGTACCAATAGAGGAGGGAGAGAAGATTGTAATGAGATTATTAACTGAAAGATCCAGAAAATTTGAGTTGGAAGATTTGGGTTTTCGATCAGAAGACCTAGAAATTCTTAAACGTAATATGAAAAAACCTTGGGGTATGATTTTGGCTACTGGTCCCACGGGATCTGGCAAAACAACTACCCTTTATGGAATTCTAAAAATACTTAACACAAGGGATATTAATATATGTACCATTGAAGACCCGGTAGAATACGACGTCGAAGGAATCAATCAGATTCAGGTCAATCCAAAGACAAATCTTACTTTTCTAGATGGATTAAGAGCGATCATAAGACAAGATCCAAATGTTATTATGGTAGGAGAAATAAGAGATCCAGAGACTTCCCAGTTAGCCATCAATGCTGCCATGACTGGCCATTTGGTATTGTCTACTTTTCACGCGACAGATACGGCTACGGTTTTCGTTAGATTAATTGATATGGGTATTGAGCCATTTTTAGTGACCTCGACCGTAAATCTGGTTGTTTCCCAGCGATTAGTGCGGAAAATATGCCCTAGATGTATAGAAAGTATAGAGGTTGCCGTACCAAACGTAATGAATATGCTTTCGCAGGATCTTGTTGATAAGTTGTTTAAGAGTAAAAAAGAGATAAGAATATTCAGCGGAAGGGGATGCTCTTTGTGTCAGAAAACAGGATATTTAGGCAGAGTAGGAATTTATGAGCTATTAGAGATGACCGATCCAATCAAAGAACTAGTTATGCAAAGAGCCAATGCGGTACAGATTAAGAAAAAAGCACAAGAATTGGGTATGGTTACGATGATCGAGGACGGGCTTAAAAAAGTCGAAGAGGGAACAACTACTCTAGAAGAAGTTTTAAGAGCCATTAAAGAGTAATTTTTAATTATATGTTTACCGACTCAACAAAAGAAAAAGTATTTTTAGTCCAGCATTTATACTTAATGATTAAAGGAGGCTTTTTGGTTTCAGAAGCGATAGATGTTTTGAAAGATGAAGTAAGGTCGAAATCCCTTAAAAAGGCCTTGGAAGATATTTTAAGACGAATTCTGTCTGGTGAAAGTTTGAACAAAGGGCTTTCCAGGCACCCAAATGTTTTTAGTCCATTCTATCAAAGTATTATTCGGATCGGAGAAGAGAGCGGTACCCTTGAAGACAATCTTCAATACCTTGCTGGTCAAATTCAAGCCGATTACGATATAAAAAAGAAAGTTAAAGGAGCAATGGCATATCCGATTATCGTGGTTATTTTAGCCATAGCCCTTGCGATGTCGGTCACTATTTTCATATTGCCAAAACTCTTAAATATTTTCACGATCTTAGACGTTAAGCTTCCTCTCTCAACCAGGATCTTGATTGCCAGTGTTACTTTTACGCAAAAGTATTGGTTTGTTTTGATTGGAGGGATAATATTATTAGTTTTTGCAATAAAATTTTTAAGGCGCACTCTTTTCTTTAGATATTATTTTGATAGATTTGTTATCTCTTTGCCGGTTTTCGGGCCTATCACAAAAAACATTATCCTGTCACGCTTTGCCCAAAGTTTTTACACTCTTTTAAAAAGCGGCGTGCCTACACTGGAATCTTTAGAAATAATATCAAAAACAGTTACAAATGAGGTATTTAGACGGGATATACTTTTGCTGAAATTAGAAGTTGAGAAGGGCGGGAGAATAAGCCAATCTCTAAAAACCTTTAAAAAAACATTTCCTGTCGTTTTTGCCCAAATGGTTTCGGTGGGAGAAAAATCAGGCTCATTAGAGAACAGCTTCCGTTATTTGGCAAAATTTTACCAAAAGGAGGTTAATTCCAGCTTAAAAACTCTGGTTGGCGTGCTCGAGCCTGTTTTGCTTATATTCGTTGGTTTGTTTGTGGCTTTTATATCTCTTTCTATAATTCTTCCGATATATCAATTCAGCGGATCTTTGAAGCTAAGATAAAATAAAATGAATAAGGGGTTTACACTCATAGAAATACTATTGGTAGTTGGAATTTCTATCATTTTATTTTCTCTTGCCTTTCCTGTTAGCGTAACTTTTTACAGGAATCAGCAGTTAGAATCGGTTTCCAAAGAGATTACCCAAAACTTACGAAGGGCGCAATTAAAATCTGTATCCACAGAACAGGATTCTTCTTTTGGTATGTATTTTGAACAAGAGAAATACACTTTATTCAAGGGAGATTCTTTTGCTAATAGGGATATTGTTTTTGATGAACTATTCAATCTCCCTAGTGTTATAACTATAGGAGGTCTTTCCGAAATTGTTTTTTCTAAGGTCGAAGGACTGCCAAATTCAACAGCTCCTTACTGCGGTGGGATATGTACGCCTTGTTCAGAATTTCATAGTAGAACCAGCTGTCGGGGACAATCTGGTTGTTCATGGGTAGCTCTCACCAGATTATGTATAGGAAATTGCACAACGTGCGATAACTTCATTGCAGAGCCACTTTGCTTGGAGCAAAGTGGATGTGCATGGGTTCCAGGCAGTATTGGAGGAGATATTATAGTTAGAGCAGACAATGAAGAACGTATAATCAATATCAATGAAGCTGGAAGAATCAATCTTGAGTAAGAAATCATCTGGCCAGTCCCTGATCGAGCTAATAATTGCCATTGGCATCTTTACCGCAATGGTAAGCGCTTTGGCGTTTTTTGTGTTGAATGGTTATGTTTCTGGACGTTTATCTTACGAAGCAATGAAGGCAGAACTTCTTAGTAAAGAAGCCATGGAGGCAACTAAAACCATTAGAGATAACAACTGGGAAGATCTGAAAGAAGGCGATCATGCCTTGACTATTATTGATGGTAAATGGGTATTTGACCCGAATTCAACAGAAGAAGATATCAGCAATTATTTGACTCAAGGAAAAAGAGTTATTAGTGTAGAAAATCTAGATGAGGACAGAAGAAAAATAACCTCAAAAGTAACATGGCAATTTAGCGAAAATAGGAATGAAATACTAAGCTTAGTAAGCCATCTGACAAATTGGCAAAAACTTTCTTTTGAGATAAGAAGGCCATTAGCGCATGTAGACAGTATACCTAAAAGAACTACGAATCCCGCCCTTGCCTACGATTCAAAGAACGGAGAAACATTCGCGACTACGCTATACGACACAACAAAAGATCCATCTATTGTCTTTAATACTTGGGAAATTCCAACAATGGAATACAGCGCCTTGTCATTAAATTACCGTTACCACGCTGATGAAGCAATTAATGATCAATACTCCGTATCCTATTCATTAAATGGTTGTACGGGAATCTTTATCACTATTATTCCTTTTACATCTTCTTTTGCGACAGATACTACTGTTTCAGCTAATATTCCCAACACGCAAGATTTATCAAAGCTTTGCGTTAAAATTTCGACCAAAAGAGTGGGGACAAGAGATGGAAAAAATATTTATACCCGAGATATTTGGACGGAAGGCATGCCATAAATCATGAGACATGAAACATAAAACACAGAGCATGAAAAGCAAGAGGGGATTTACACTAATAGAGCTATTAATCTACATATCGATTTTGGGCGTTATCTTAATTGTTATCGCTGGATTTTTCTGGAACATTGCCCTAGGATACACTAAAGAAAGTTCTTACCAGGAATTGCAACATAACGGCAGATTTATTTTTACGAAGATGGATCAAGAAATTAAAAAAGCTAAGAATATTATTCAACCCCTACAAGGATCTTCTTCTGATAGCCTTATTTTAGAAATGCCAGATTCTAGTCAGGTAAATTTCCGGCTAGACAATGGACGGTTAATCATTGAAAGAGAAGGAATAATCAGTCAGTTAACTACAAGTCAGGTATTTATTGATAGTTTGCAATTTACCAATATGTCTTATAGCGAGGATTCAGAGTTAGTAAAGGTAGATATCGCATTGAGTCGTGTTAATCCAGATAATATTTCAGCATATCGTTCCAATATTAATCTAACCACATCTGTTGCTTTATATAATGACTAAGGAATACAGGGGGTTCGCCGCTTTAACGTTTGTTTTAATCGTTGCAACGATATCTTTGATTATTGGACTTACAATAAGCCAATTGAACGTAGGAGAGATGAATATGGAATTAGGAAAAGTTTTTTCCGAAAAATCTTATTATTTAGCAAATTTATGCGCCGAAGAGGCTTTGATGAAATTGAAAAACGATACCAATTATCAGGGTAATGAATCTATGGATGTTGAGGGGGGGAATTGCAACATTCTGCCCATTGAGGGAACGTGGATTATACAGACAAGGGGAAATTACCAGAATTATTTCACAAAGATAAAAGTAGTTGTTAATAATATTCATCCAAAGATTGTCGTTCAGTCTTGGGAGGAAGTAGCCGACTTTTGAGCGGAACGAAACCCCGCCCTCTGTATTTAAATATCAAAAAATAAAAATTATGTTCAATTTTCTACAAAGACCATTCGGTCTTGATATTTCAACTCAATCTATAAAAGTTATTTCGCTTGTTGGTTCAGAAATCAATCCAAGACTTGTCGCAATGGGGCAGGCAGTTTTGACACAAGACACTATAGAGAAGGGTAGAGTAAAAGATAAACAATTATTATCCAAACAAATCACTGACTTAGTCGCGGATCCCGATTTTGGAAAGATAAGAAATAGATACTGTATATTTTCGTTACCAGACTACAATATTTTTACTCACTTTTTCCAGCTGCCAGACAATATCAAGCAAGAGAAAAAGATTGAGTTTATTAAAAAAGAAATTTCAGAAGTTTTACCTTTTGAGCTAAAGGATTTGTACTATGATTTTATAGTATATCCCGAAAGAGAAGTATTTTTAGCAGCTTGCTCTAAGGCAATAGCCGACGAGTATTTAGAAGCATTGAAGTTATCTAAAATTAAACCTATGATTTTAGATGTTGGTTCAAGGTCTCAGGCTAGGACACTATTGAGCAAGAACAATAAATTGATATTGATCTTAAGTATTGGGAGTGAAACAACTAGCGTTTCCTTATTTGATGGGCAGAAATCAAGATTGGATACGCTAGTACCTGTGGCTGGGAGAAATTTTACATCAGCCATTGCGGAGAAAATGAATGTATCTTTTGCAGAGGCAGAGATAATGAAAGTAGAAACAGGGCTAAATCCAGATACGAAAGAGGGTAGGGTATTCTTGATATTGCAACAAGAGATTCAACTTATCATAGAAGAGATTCAAAGAATCAATAAATATACTCTGGAAAAGATAGGCAAAACCCCAGAGCAGATTATCCTAACTGGCGGTTCGGCACAGATACCGTTTTTATCAGATTATTTAAGCGAAAATCTCAAAATTGAAGTTGCAATAAAAGATCCTTGGGAAAAAATTAATATAAATCTTCTTAGAAGAAAAGAGTATCTTGAAAAAGCTTCGAAAATCAACCCCATTCTTTTTGCCAACTCTATTGGTTTAGCGCAAAGAGCATTGTCTAAAAACATACTCCAATCTGGAATTAACTTAATTAAAAAGATATAATATATATTATCAAAGGTCGAAATTGAATAAAATATAAAGTAATCTAAAAAAAGATTTAAATAATAAGATTATGCAGAGAGGTTTCACCTTGATCGAGCTATTGTTAGTTATTGGTATTCTAGTGATTTTGATTACTGCCACCATTATTGCCGTTAATCCTTTTCGTCAGTTCGCTTTAGCTAATAACGCGAGCAGGTACAGCGGAACAACGACCATTATGGATGCCGTGTATCAAAACGTTGTAGACAATGCGGGTGCTTTTGACTGTGCAGCAGGTACAATTCCGGCAACCGCGAAAACAATGGGAGATGATCCTACTGATGATGGAACAGAATACGATATTTGTGGTTGCATAGTTCCTACGTACGTTTCAACTATGCCGTTTGATCCGCAGATCGGAAGCTATGCAAGTTGCACAGATTACGATACCGATTACACCATAGCTAGAGATGCTACTACCGGTAGAATTACTATTTGCGCGACAGATACACAGATTCCCCCAGAAGCAGCTGACATTTGCGTCACAAGATAAAAAGATCCCCCCCTGCTTGATTGAAATTCAAGCAGGGGATTCGCATAAATAGAATTAAATATTTATTCCAGATTTGGCGTTAGTCAGGCGCATTTTTGGCGTATTTTTAATTACGATCTTTAAAGAAAATCAGATTTGATTACTGTATGTCTGTTATAAAAGAGGTTATAATATCCAGGATAAAAAAAATAGAAGCCATTGAAAAGGCTGGTTTTTCGGCTTATCCGTCATATTCTTCACAAAATGGAAGAACTAGTAATATTAATATTGCGCTGAATCTTTTTTCAAAGATACAAAAGTCCAAGAAAAAGATCATTTTAGTCGGTAGAATTAAAACATTAAGACGGCATGGTAAAATTACTTTCTTGGATATTGCCGATGAGTCAGGTTCAATGCAGGGGCTTATTAAGGCTGATGGAATCGGGGAGAATAGATACAATTTTTTTCTGGATAATTTTGATATAGGTGATTTTATCGAGATAAAAGGAACGCTTTTCAAAACCAAAAAGGGCGAGAAAACTATTGAAGTCAGTAATTTCAAGATTCTTACTAAGAATCTTTTTCCTTTGCCAGAAAAATGGCATGGCCTACAAGACGAAGAAGAACGTTTTCGTAAGCGTTATTTAGATCTTATTTTTAACAAAGAGGTTCGTGAAAAATTTGAGAAACGAACCGCTATTACAAAAGCCATTCGCGAATTTCTTGACGGGGAAGGCTTTTTAGAGGTTGAAACTCCGGTATTGCAGGGTATCTATGGTGGGGCAGATGCTAAACCTTTTTCTACCCATCTTAATGCTTTCGATCTGGATATGTATCTGCGAATTTCCTTGGAGTTACCTCTCAAACGCTTAATCGTTGGAGGGTTTGAGAGAGTTTATGAGATTGGCCGAGTTTTTAGAAACGAAGGCGTGGATAGACAACATAATCCCGATTTTACAATGCTGGAATTTTATTGGGCATACGCCGATTATAAAGACTTAATGAAATTAACAGAAAAATTATTCTCTTATTTATTAAAAAAAGTATTTGGCAGAAATAAAATTGTATACGAGGGAAAAGAAATTAATTTTAAGACCCCTTGGAAAAGAATTGAATACCGCGACTTAATAAAAAATTACACGAAACTCGACATAGATTATCTTAACCGAGATGCTTTAGTAAAAGAAGCAAAAAAGCTTGGGTTGATAGTTGAAACTGCCTGGAATAAGGCTAAAATAATCGATGAAATATATAAAAAATACTGCAGGCCCAAGATATGGGATCCAGTTTTCGTGATTCATCATCCGATAGAAATGAAGCCGCTTGCGAAAGCGCGCCAAGGCAATCCAGAGATTGCCGAAAGTTTCCAGTTGATAGTGGCCGGATGGGAATTGATTAATGCATTTTCCGAATTAAACAATCCTATTGAGCAGAAAAAAAGATTTGAGGAACAGGAAGGATTATTTAGAAAAGGACTCGAAGATGCTCAAAGAATGGATATTGATTTTGTCGAGGCATTGGAATATGGCATGCCTCCAGCTGCTGGATTCGGTATGGGTATAGATAGATTAACCGCTTTGTTGACTGATTCACACAGCCTAAGAGAGGTAATATTATTTCCCACGATGAAACCCCGTTAGAAGTCCTTGGTAAAATTTTTATCAAAAAATTTTTGTGATGGACTAATAATGTAAAATAAAAAAAACTAATCATATAATAAAAAACTTCTAACGGGGTGAAACCGAAATAATAGAAATTAGAAAGTAGAAAGTAGAATATAGAATGCTCGATATTAAATTTAAAACCGCTGAATTTTAATTAGATGCTAGATATAAAATTCATTAGAGAAAATAAGGATTTAGTGAAAAAAGGCTGCGAGAAAAGGCAGTTGAATATTGATATAGATGAGATTTTAGGGCTTGATCAAAAATACAGAGAAAATTTAAAAGCAATCGAAAATATGTTGGCACAAAAAAATATCGCGTCAGAAAAGATAGCGCACGCCAAAGACGATCATGAAAGAAAAAAAATGATACTCGAAATGCAGGAATTAGATGATCATCTAGAAAAGGACGGCAATAAACTCAAAGTTACGCTAAAAGAGTACGAAGAAAATATAAGGAAGATGGTTTCTTCCATACCGAATATTCCGCTAGAAGATGTTCCTATTGGAGTTAACGACAAAGACAACGTTGTTGTTAAAGAGGTAGGTAAAAAAACTGTATTTAATTTTCAACCTAAAAATCACTTGGAAATTGGTGAATACTTGAATTTAATTGATGTTGAAAAAGCAGCTAAAATTTCTGGTTCGAGATTTAATTATCTTAAAAATACAGCTGTTTTGATCGAATTCGCTCTGGTTGATTTGGTGTTGCGTGCATTGATTAAGAAGGGATTTATCCCTGTCGTACCCCCTGTTATGGTTAAAGAAAATATAGCTGCTGGAACAGGATTTTTGGAGGCAACAGAAAAGAAAGAAGCATATATTATTCCAGAAGATAATTTATATTTAACTGGTACATCGGAACAATCTCTCGTTGCAATGCATTCGAATGAAATCATTAATGAAAGAGATTTGCCGTTGAGATATGTAGGGTTTTCAACTTGTTTTAGAAGAGAAGCCGGTTCTTATGGAAAAGATATAAAAGGCATATTTAGAGCCCATCAGTTCGATAAATTAGAAATGGTTATTTTTTCAAAACCAGAGAATTCTGTCAAAGAGCACCAATTACTCTTATCAATAGAAGAGGAATTAGTGCAATTATTAAAATTGCCATACAGAGTGGTTAGAATATGTACCGGAGATATGGGTCGTCCAGCAGCGTCTCAATACGACATAGAAACTTGGTTGCCGTCGGAGAACCGCTACAGAGAAACTCATTCCACTTCGAATTGCACTGATTTTCAGGCGGTTGGATTGAATATAAAATACCGGGGTAAAGACAATAAATCTCATTTTGTACATACTTTAAATGGCACTGCTTTTGCAATAGGTAGAATATTAATTGCTATCCTCGAGAATTATCAACAAAAGGATGGTAGCGTTAAAGTTCCAGCAGTTCTTCAAAAATATACAAAACTAAAAATTATTAAAAGGTAAACAATGGATACTGGAATAATAGAGGAAAAAAATGCCACAATAAATGGCTTAGATATTAGCTATAAGACAATAGGGCAAGGCATGCCTTTTTTGATTTTACATGGCTGGCTGTCAAGATCGGATAGATGGATAAAAGTAGCGGAATTAATTTCAAAGCATGATTTTCGAGTCATCGTTCCTGACCTTCCCGGTTTTGGTAAAAGCCAATTACCTTCAAAACCTTGGTATATTCAAAATTACTGTGATTTTCTGAAATCTTTTGTCGAAAATTTATCTATTGAAGAATTTTATCTTTTGGGTCATTCTTTTGGAGGTGCTGTAGCTGCTAAATACGCAGCTATTCATAGCCAGAACAACGATATTAAAAAGCTTTTCTTGGTAGGAGCTAGTTGTTTTAGGGAAGATTCTTTTAGAAAAAGAGTTCTGAAACTATTTGCAAAAGTTTTTAATTCTTTATCTTTTTTGCCGTTTTATGGAATATTGCGCCGTGGATTTTATAAGTACATCGTCGGAAAAAGCGATTATCTCGCCACCCGAGGCGCATTAAAAGAAACTTATCTAAATATAATTCAAGAAGATCTTAGCAAAGAGCTTGGATTGATTTCTTTGTCAACCGTTATCATATGGGGGGATAGGGACGATGTTATGCTATTAAGATTAGGCATTAAAACTAATAAAATCCTGCTCACTTGGAATGCAATGCTTTAATGGAT
>CAZFEY010000008.1:0-8434 GCA_964518135.1 uncultured Candidatus Saccharibacteria bacterium | reverse complement strand
AAAATGATAACTGGTTCTAAAATGGTTACAATAAAGGGCGGTGATCATGATCTTGAAAGAAAAATGCCAGAAATTCTAGCTGAAAAAATAATTGATAACATAGATAATTAATATGAACAATCAATTAGACATTTTATTTTTTATTTTGGCTTTCTTATGGATAATTAAAAGCTCAAGAGCTTTTCTGTTTTGGATTTATCTTTGGCAATTAAAAGATTACCATTCTCTTCGGTTTCTGGATCATTTTAGGACTGAAAAAGGAAAAAAATTGTTGCTTGGAGTGCTTCCCACAGTTAAGGCGGCATTATTGATTTATGCTTTGATTTTACCTCGTACAGATATTTCAATATGGCAGTTATATGCGGTTTGGATATTTGTACTGATGGCTTTTTATATCGTAGAGATTTATAAGTTTGTGCGCGAAATAATCAGCCGTACGTTAAAAATACCGGTTTTTACGGTAAAAACTATAGCTCTTGGATTTTTGGCGCTGTTGATTCAGGCAGCTATCTTAGGAGTTGTGCTTTATAAATTCTATTACTTGCAATCTTATATTTATTGGTTTGCCCTATATCTATTACTATTTGACGTTTTAATGCCAATTATCGCAACTATAACAGTATTGTTTGTCCATTTTTTTACTGTTATTTTTTTCAGGAACAAAGTTATTTCTTTGGCCAAACAAAAAAGGCAACAGTTCAAAAATTTAACAGTAATTGGCATTACCGGTTCTTACGGTAAAACCTCGACCAAAGAGTTTTTGTATCAGATTCTTTCCAGCAAGCTTAAGGTCATCGAGACAAAAGAGAACAAAAATTCAGAAGTCGGAATATCTCAAACCATATTAAATGACCTCAAAGAGGGGTGTGAAGTTTTTATTGTGGAAATGGGAGCATACAATAAAAATGGTATCAAATTACTTAGCGATATCATCCAACCTAAGATAGGCATTGTGGCTGGTGTTAATGAGCAGCATCTGGCTACTTTTGGTACTATGGAAAATTTGTTGTCGGCTGAAGGTGGTGAAGAGCTATTAAATAACCTGCCAGCCGACGGCACAGCCATATTTAATGGCAATAACGAATATTGCCTTTCATTGGCAAAAAAGATAAACATCAAAAAGAAGATAGCTACTGTTTCAAAAGAAGATTATTCTGATATTTGGGCAGAAAACGTCGAGACGCATAAAGACAGTTTAATCTTTAATGTTCGTTCCAAGAATAATGATTTCGCAGCTTTTAAAGTGGGGCTAATAGGGTCTTTTAATATAGAAAATTTGCTTTTGGCAATTAGCGGAGCCAAGGAATTAGGAATGAGCCTTGGCGAGATTTCTGCTGCTTGTCGTAATATTTTGCCAATGCCCGGCCAAATGGAATTAAAGACAGACAAAAACGGAGTATCAGTTATAAATTCTACTTATTCAGCTAACCCCAATAGCGTTATCGCGCATCTGGAACACTTGAAACATTGGGAAGGTCAAAAAGTAATTATAATGCCAAGTTTAATAGAATTAGGTAAGGCTTCTGATTTTGTGCACAACAAAATTGGAAAAAAGATTGGTGAAGTATGTGATTTTGCAATTATTGTTGCCAAAGAGCAGTTTAAAAACATAAAACAAGGAGCAATACAATCCGGCATGGACGAGAATAAAATTGTAAATGTAGACCAAAAAGAAAAGATTTTACATTTGATTCAACCTTATTTTGATTCTAAGAACGTTATTTTACTTGAGGGTAGATTAGAAAAAGGAATAGTTAGCGCTATTTTAAGAAAATAATATTTTTAATAAAGTGGCATTATTTAAACCTGTATCAATATCTTTGTCGCCCAATACCGAACTTGACGACATATTTCTTGCGTTTAAGCTTCAGTTTTTGCCGTGGTTATGGCAAAAAGGCAAGGCAATAGATGAACTGGAAAGAAAATTCCAAGATTATATTGGTATGGATTATGCAGTATCTTTTAATAGCGGTAGATCGGCATTAACTGCGATTCTAGGTTCTTTGGATTTAAACATTGAAGATGAGATTCTGCTACAGGCATTTACATGCAACGCTGTTGTTAATCCTATTTTGTGGCTTGGGTTAAAACCCAAATTTGTTGATTGCAACGAGGAAACTTTAAATTTAGATACAGATGATTTGGAAAGAAAAATAAGCCCAAGAAGTAAAGTTTTAATCGTACAGCATACTTTTGGCATACCGGCCCAAATGGAAAAAATCATAGAGGTATGCCAAAAAAATAATCTAACCCTAATAGAAGATTGCGCCCATTCTCTCGGCGCTACTTACAAAGAAAAAAAAGTCGGAACGTTCGGCAAGGCTGCTTTTTTCAGCTTCTCTCGGGATAAAGTTATTTCTTCTGTATATGGTGGAATAGCTACAACAAACGACCTGGGATTAGCTGCGAGAATAAAAATTTTCCAGGAAAAATTTGATTATCCTTTAAATTCCTGGATTTTCCAACAATTATTGCACCCCATAATTATGAATTTGGTAATACTGCCTAGCTATAAGATTTTCGGGAAGTATTTATTGATGCTTTTACAAAACCTGCATATACTATCAAAGGCAGTACACTGGAAAGAAAAAATAGGCAAAAAGCCAGAATATTTTCCAAAAAGCATGCCAAACGCTTTATCGATGTTGGCTCTAAAACAATTAACAAAAATTGATAGGTTTAACAAGAGAAGGAAAGAATTAGCCGATTTCTATATCGGTGCGTTAAAAGATAATAAGAATTTCCAAATAGTAAAAAATTCTGAAGGAGGAATATTCTTAAGATTCGTCATAAAACACCCAAGGGCCCATGAGATAATCAAAAAGGCTTGGAAAGATAATATTTTAATAGGTGATTGGTATGATTCTGTTATTGCTCCAAAGGACACAAAATTAGATACTATGCAGTATGTAGATGGCAGTTGTCCTGTTGCAGAAAAATTATCAATGGAAACATTCAATCTGCCTACTCATATTAACATCTCTGATAAAGACGCCGATGGCATTGTTTTTTTCTTAAGAAAATGGACATTCGAGAGATAACTGACAAAAAAATATGGGAAGATTTTCTGTTGGGAGTTTCTGAAAAAACTTTTTTGAATTCTTGGAATTGGGGAGAATTCAACAAGGCAATGAAAAATAAAATTTGGAGATTGGGTGTTTTTAACAACAAACGGCTGATTGCGTTAGGTTTAGTGTCAAAAATTAAAGCCAAACGGGGGACATTCCTTTTGTTACAACATGCGCCATGCATAATAGCAAATGGTGAACAGTTTTTAAAATACGACATAGTAAAATCTTTTCTAGAAGAATTGAAGAAAATTGCAAAGGAAGAAAAAGCTATTTTTATAAGAATGAACCCTCTATGGAATCGCGATGTAGAAAACATAGATACTGTTCGAAAATTAGGATTTACTGAAGCTCCAATACACGCTAATGCATATGAATCAACTTGGAAACTTGATATCTCTCTTCCAGAAGACGAGCTTTTAAGGCAAATGAGAAAGACCACTCGCTATCTAATTCGCCTGGCGTCAAAAAATCAAGACATTATCGTTGAAAAAAGCGAAAAACCAAATGATATAAGTATATATCAGGAACTTAACAAGAAAGTTGCCCAAAGACAGAGATTTGTACCTTTTTCTTCTGACTATATAAAAAACGAGTTTGATATTTTTTCTGAACCCGTTTCGTCGGTAAATAGAAATAGCCAAATTGTATTATTTTTAGGTAGGTATAAGGATGAAATAGCTTCAGCTGCCTTGGTTATTTTTTGGTCGGGCGTAGCATTTTATCATCAGGCAGCTTCAACGTCGAAATTCGCAAAACTTTCTATTCCGTATCTGGTAATGTGGGAGGCGATAAAAGAAGCAAAAAAGAGAGGTTGTATATTATACGACTTTTGGGGGTATGTTGACCCTATAAAACAAAGAAATCACCCTTGGGCTGGCCCTACTTTGTTTAAGATGGGCTTTGGCGGATATAAAAAAGAATATTTAAAAACCCAGGATTTCCCAATCTCTAAGAGATACTACCTTACCCGCATCTTTGAGAAGATAAGAAGCTTTCGTCGTTTTTCAATATAAACACGTATGCCCAGATTTAAAACCCGCCGAAACAAAAGCAATCATAGGCGCAACTACGGACACAGTTATAACAACAGGCGCAGAAAAGTATACGGTCCAAAGCTTGCGAAAAATAAGGCAAAGGTACGTCTTATTGGCTTTACTGTTTTAATCGCGTTGATTCTGTGCGGATTGTTTTATTTATTATTTATAGCAGACACATTTCAAATAAAAGAATTCAGAATTTCAGGGAGCGAAAAAGTGAATGCGAAAGATATTCAAAGTAATTTAGAAGATGATACAAATTATAGATTACTTTTTCTGCAAACAAAAAGCATATTTTTATTCGGACAAAAAGATACCGAAGCAAAACTTTTGCAAAGTTATCCTTCTTTGGAAAGCGCGATTATTAAAAAGCAGCATCCCTCAACTATTATAGTGGAAGTGAAAGATAGAAAATCAGTTGCTGTATTTGGCAACAATGACAAATACTACAGCATTGATGGTGCCGGAGTCGTATTCGAAAAGAAAGAACTGTCTGGTGTTGGAGAGACAATATTTAATTCACCAGAAACAAACTTGTTTATTTCGCCAGAAACAAACTTGTTTATTAAACCCGAAAATACGATTAACGCCTTCGGTCTTGGAACAACAGTAATAAGCAAAGAGAAGATGGAATTGCTATTAAAAATAATGAATGAAATTCAGGGAAAATTCGCGATAACAACCAAAGAAATCATTCTTCACAACAAATCGAGTGATTTAGAGATTAATTTTAATTTATTAACAATTCGCACTAAAGATGGTTGGGACATTTATTTCAATCTTGACGATAATGTTGATTGGCAGATTATCAAGCTTGGAGCTGTTTTAGAAAAGCAAATCCCCGCCGAGAAAAGAGGGGATTTGGAGTATATAGATCTAAAGATAGGAAACTTCGCGCCGTATAAGTACAAAAATACACCAGATTCAGTCGATACGGTAAACAAAGATTGAGTTGCCGATTACGGTAACGGGATCGTATTTATTTAACCATAGATAATATCCATTGTTCTGGTTAAATCCAGGTACTGGTTTCCCACGGCCGCCTTGCAAGAGAGTTGCTGATATCGCCAAATAACTGTTTTCTGGAAGGTTATCTTCCGACCAATCCCCATGCCAAGGGGTGAATTTTTCTTTTAGATAGTATCTTGCATCTCCTCCGCCAAAGTAATCAAGATAGATTAAATCTATTTTGTTATCGTTGACCCATTTAGTTAGCCTTTTAAGATCTTGCCCCCAGTCAAGATTAGAATCTACGCTATAAAGATGTCCTTTTGTTGGGCCGCCTACCGCTTCGTTAAAATATGTTAAGAAAGACGGGTATACGCTCAATACAGATACTGCTTGCCACGCTATTAAAGTAATAATTATAAATTGCTTTAATTTCATATAGGGCTGCTTAAAGAAGGTAGCAGAGACCACCCCAGCGACCAATGCTATCGTAAAAGGAAAAGCCGGAAGTAAATGGCGTGCCCCGATATTTAGATTTGACGTTAGCGACGTTGTCCAATAAATAGCCATAAAGCCAAGCATTGATAATTCTGCGAAACGATATTTTACGAAATTACCAATTGCGCGAAATATACCAGAAAAAATCGGTTTTCTGATTTGTTTAATCCCTGTGTATAAAGCATAGAAAAGAGCGATAAAAGTTAGAATATGTAAAGTCAAAGTTTCTTTTATGAAATAAACCGTTGGAAAATAATTTTTCCAGCCCGAAGCCGAAACCTCTCCCATAAAGTAAGTTGTGTTTCCTCCGGTAGCTCTCTGAATAACCATTGCCAATCCTAATAAATATTGAGCGTAGGCTCTCAAGATCGGTTTGTCTGCCATCCAAACGATAGCGTCAGAAACCGCGGAATACTTGAAAGAAGTTAGTATAAAGGCCGTGTCTGATACTTGTTTCTCCGGGGGATAATTCCAAGTATGAAACATATAAACGATACCAATAACAACAAATCCAATTACAAATACCGATACTAAAAGTTTTAATATCTGCCAGAAATTTTTACTTACAAATAGCCACCAGATTATCGCCAAAACAATAAATAGAGGGACAAGAAGGATCACCGAAAATTTAAGCAATTCGGCTATTCCAAACCAAATACCAGAAAATACAATATTCTTTGTGTTGGACGTTTTTAGCGCTTTAACAAAGTAATACGTGGCAATAAAAGCTCCGACAGCGGCTGCAACGTCAGTAGTAACCAATCTTCCGTGGGCCAAAAAAGTAGGAGAGAGAGAAAATAACGACAACGCAAGGAGAGAAGCGTTATTGCCATATAATTCACGAGTCCATTTAAATATGTAAAATCCTAGCAAAATCAAAATCAAAATCATCGGTATTCTGCCCCAAAAAATCATTTTATCTACCGGATTTCCCCTCGAGTATAGAAAATTGAATCCAAAGTCCCATTGCCCATTCACGTCAGTCTGCCAAGCTTTAATTTCGTAGGGGAAATTGATTCCTTTTATAAAGAGCAAGGGGATTCCAGCTAAATCCTTCACTAGGGGAGGGTGTTCGGGGTTGATTCTCATATCTTTTTGCGAAACATACGAATAACCAGCTGGTAAGTGCGAGGACTCATCCATTGTAACGTTATCCCCAGACATACTAAAAACAGTAATTAAAAATACAAAAACTAAGAGAAGGATAGCTATAATATTGGTAATGCGGTTAGACATAGATTAATTTACACTTATTATTTTATAGGCTTTATATTTATTTTAAATTATTATTATCTACAATAAAAGCGTAAAATCCTCCTTCATACGCTCGAAGATTCTGACTCTCTGTCATCTCCCTGATTTTATTCGCCAAAGATTCATCTTTTTCCATCATAACAATTACGGCTTTTGGAAAGTTTTTAATCTCATCTATATTCTTTGGATAAATATAGGTTAGATTTCCACTTTTAAATTCCTGCCAAAGGACATATTTTGAAGTCATTATGGTCGTAGGAAAACCTTTTTCTTCGACTCCTGTTGACACATTAACTACAATAAATTTTTGGTAATCTGAAAATTGTTTCAAAAAAAGAGATTCGCTCAAGTAATTCTGACTAAAATCAGGGTTGGTTTTGGGCCATTTTATAAAATAATGGTAAGGACCAATAAATACAGTAGCTATAACCAATAGAACAAATATCCCGTAGGTAAAAAATAGTTTTCTGCTTTTAATCTTTTGATAAACGATTTCTATACCAATGCCAGCAAAAGCAAATGCAAATGGTATAACACCTATCGTTCTTAATGCGTGAGGCGCGCCTTCGGAAGCCAGAATGCCCGGCAATAAAGTAAAGAATAAGCCCAAAGGTAAAATCCATAAATAAGGGCTTTTTAAATAATTCCTAATGCTTCTAAAGCAAATTCCAATAAGTCCGATTAGGAAAAATGCACCGGCAATATAGTTTAATTGGGGTTTACAATCGTAATTATGCCTTGTATTGCAATCGCCAACAAAATTAAACATTGATAAGTGTTTTTTTGTAGTGGTTATAAGTTCTTTTAATGGTTCTTCTTGTTGGAAAAAGTAAATTTTGTTATGGCGATTGGAAAAATCATTTGAGTTTTGCATAAAATGCAATAACAATGGAGAAAAAACCAAAATACAGGTAACGCCAAGTAAGAAAAAGCGGAATAGTAGAGTCTTAAAGGAAAAGTTTTTTATTATAACTAAAATTATAAATATTGTGATAAATAACAACGGCATTAACCGAAATGGGGTATAGCCATGCAAGCCAAGACCCAAAAAGACACCAGAAGCTAGAAAGTAGAAAGCAGAAAGTAGGGATTTTGAGAAATTACGCAAGGCAAATAGTAGAAAAATTAACGCGAGAATCAAGAAAAACGGCATCGTAATGGCACGAAATCCGATCCTCGAAAAGTTAAGGTGCCAGAAAGAAAACGCCATTAACAAGCTTGAAACAAAGGCTATTCTTGTATTTTGTAAAAGTAGCCACAAGAAAATGAAAACAGCACCAATAGTTAAGGTGCCGAAAAGCGCAGAAACTGACCGAAGAGCAAAGGGCGTATTTCCAAGAAGTTTTATATTTTCAGCTTGAATATTAATAAATAATCCTTCTCGACCGTTATTTTCCGGATAAAAAACTTTATATCTTCCAGAATCAATTGCTTCCAAGGCATTAACGCCGTTCATTGCCTCATCCGGATAAAGCCCTGGCGGAACAGAATCCAACTGCCAGAATCTGAAGAAAAAAGAAACAACCAATACAACAAATAAAAGTGATAATATTTTATGTTTTTTCCAAAATGTGGCCATTAGTTATTTTAGCAGAAAATACTTTAAATCAATTGTGGATAACAATA
>CAZFEY010000007.1:0-24821 GCA_964518135.1 uncultured Candidatus Saccharibacteria bacterium | reverse complement strand
TTTGCCTTAAATCTTCTTCTACCTCCTGATATTTCTTATTTTTAAAATCATCTACTTTCATTACCAATTCAATTTCATCAGAACCATCAATCTTCGCCTGATTTACCATCGCAATTCTTTCTTGGGTCGAGCTTGTTCCCGTGGGATCATCTATTAACGTTGTGACTTTGACACCTGAACCCCTTAATAACTCTTTGGATGGTTTTGTATGTTCAGGATAAATACACAGCGCGCGAAAACCATATTTTTTCGCTTCATCGCAGACTTTTTGGATTTGTTCTATATCAGCTCCTTTTTTTAAAAACGTTTGATCAATAATTTTTGCCACATTATTCATAATATATATCGACAAAAATTATCAGGAGTCTCGTCAAAGACGGGAATCATAATTTTCGCTACGTTATTCATGTTTAATGTTATCTATGTTATTTTTAAAATTAAACTTGTTTTTCCTTATTATCAGTTGTTACTCTCCCGCCTTGCCATTGCCCTCGATACAAATTTGCTTCCCCTTTTACTTCAAAAAACATTATATGTACAACCCGCGCCCCCATTTCTAATTTAAAATCTGTCGGACGAAAATTATAAATCCCCATACTCAAACCACCTTTATAACCAGGGGGCACTTGCCCTCCAAAAATAAAGACACCAGAACGGAACAAAGTAGAACGAGGCGTCATTATTGCCAAGAGATTATCTGGCATATTTACATCTTCAATGGTCTTCAGTAAATAATACGTGTTCGGTTTCAATAAAACAGTGGTTTTGTTGCCGGATTCGTATTTGGCAACCAATTTCATCTCTGGTGTTTCCCTTTCTTCAACGCCCAAGAAACCCTGACCTTCAATTTTGTACAATTCCCCCACCCTTAAATCAAATCCAGCTCCTTCTGGATTTGTTAATTCTCTTTCTGATAAATTTTCGACCAACTTTTCGTTATTGACTAAATTATGAAGCTCTTTGATCCCCAAAACCATATCATTTGATTACATTATACTCTAGTAAAATAGTATTTTCACCAATTTGTTTATTCGATAATAACTCTAGTTTTACATCAAATTCCTTATTAAAAAGGCTTAGACCTGCGCCAAAAACAATTGGCTCTATTGTTAGATATAATTTATCAACCATGCCAGATTCCATAAACATCGTATAAATCGTAGAGCCGCCGCAAATAGCGATTTTTTTGTATCCCCTCTTGGTCAAATCCTCTATGAGGTCTTTGGGTTCGGCCCGGGTTGTTTCAGCGCCGTCATATTGTTTATCTCTTGAGTAAACAATGTTCAAGCGGTCTTCCAAAGGCCTACTCATTACTTCATAAGTATTAGAGCCCATTACGACCACTCCGGCTTCTTTAGTCTTTCTTTTGAAAAACTCTTTATCCTCCTTGCTTGTCCAGCCAACGGGCGTGTGTTTTGAATTTTTGGCAATAAAACCGTCGGCAGTAATAACGGCAATCATAAAAACAAAAGGTTTTTCTGGTTTATTCTTTGTCATGTTTTTTTATTTCCCACCAAATTCTTTTCTATCTTTTTCGTCAAATCCACCGGCTACGGTTAGCCCTCCTCTTAATGACGGATAAGAATCGTATCCCTCGAGAGAAACATATTCTGGTTTAAAAGTATCGAGGTCTTTAACTTGGTCTCCGATAATAAGACTAGGAAATGGTTTAGGATCTCTCAAAATCTGCTCCTTGACTTGTTCTATATGATTCTCATAGATATGAGCATCCCCAAAGGTATGTATAAATTCTCCCGGTTTATATCCCGCTATCTTAGCTATAATCATTGTGAGAGCGGCGTAGCTTGCAATATTAAATGGCACTCCCAAGAACATATCGGCAGATCTTTGGTAGAGTTGGCAGGAAAGTTTATCGCCTGCAACATTGAAATGGAACAATATATGACACAAAGGAAAAGAAAGGGCTTCTCCTGGTTTTGCCATGGCGTAAAGAAATTGCGGATTCCAAGCAGAAAGAACTGCATGTTTTCTGTCTGGAAAATTCTTTAAAGTGTCTACTACCCAAGCCAACTGATCTATCTTCCTTCCATCTGCGGCTGGCCATGCTCTCCATTGCTCACCATATATTCTGGGTAATTCTCCGTGAAGCTTTGCAAATTGTTCATCTTCTTTGATCTTCCGTACAAAATCGTCTTTGGATAAGACCTCTTCACCGCTTGAAATCAATTTCTTCTGGTAAAGCTTGTAAGGATAATCGTCCCAAATATGAACGTCGTTATCAACAAGATATTTTATATTGGTCTGACCAGACAAAAACCAGTAGAGCTCGTGTAAAACCCCTCTCCAATACATTTTTTTAGTGGTTAATAATGGAAATCCATCTGCGAGATTATACCTGGTCTGTCTACCAAAAACGCTATACAGCGCAATGCCCGTATTATGATCTTTCTTTACTACCCCATTATCCAAAATATCTTTTAAAAGATTGAGATATTGATATTCTGGATGTTCTTTCATGCGCAAAAGAGTTAGTTTGTTTTGTGTTCGTGATTAATCTTGCTTGCTTGAGGAGAATCTGGTTTTGCGTATTTGTGATCAGTTTGTTGTAAATAAGGTATTTCTGATGGACTAGAGAGTTTCTCAAAAGTAAGCGCGCATATTCTGGTAATACCAGCATACAATATTACCGGCATTATTCCTAAGTTTCCAATTTCCAAAACGGCCTTGCCATGCCAACCCGGATCAAATCTAGCAGACGTTAAGTGCACAACAACGCCCAAACGAGCAAGAGAAGATCTGCCATCTAGACGAGCCATTATTTCGTTATTGATAGAAAAATTTTCTTTGGTTGTTGTTAATACAAAACTTTTGGGTTGCAAAATAAAAGGCCCTCCCTCTGGCACTTTAATTTCTTCCATAATTTCTTCAAAATCTATGTCTCTCTTTGGGTCCAAATAGGGATAAGAGGACATTTTAAAAACCTTGAACACGTTACCTAAATGCAAATCAATAGAACAAGGACCTAATTGCGTTTTAAAATCTGGGGACGGATCAATTTTTATTTTTCCTTCCTGGATATATTGTCTAATGTCGCGATCTGAAAGAGTCATGGTTTTCTGTTATTCAACTTTAATTCCCATATTTCGGGCCGTACCTTCTAGAGTTTTCATCGCGCTTTCTATATTGTCCGTATTCAAATCTTCCATTTTCCTCTGTGCAATTTCCCGCAATTGGTTTTTAGTAATTTTGGCAACCTTTTTCTTGTTTGGTTCACCAGATCCCTTCTCAACGCCCGCTGCTTTTCTTAAAAGCTCTGAGGCTGGAGGTTGTTTAAACTTCAAACTATAACTTCTATCCTCGTAAATAGTTATTTCAACTGGAATAGTAGAGCCTGCTTTGTCTTTGGTTTGATCATTAAAGCGCTGACAAAACTCGCCGATATTAACACCGTGTTGAGCCAAAGACGGACCAACGGGAGGGGCTGGCGTCGCTTGTGCTGCAGCTATTTGTAGAGTAAGAATTACTTTGATTTTTTTTGCCATATGCGAGAATTTACTATAATTAATTTATTATAACTGAAAATTCAATTACCAAGCACATAAAAAGCTACATGCTCGGTTTTCGCCTTTCTCAAACCTTCTTGATTTGCAACGAATCTAGCTCGACAGGAGTATCGCGGCCAAACATATTAATCAATACCTTAACCTTCCCCCTTTCAGAATCAACTTCGGCCACCTTTCCGTCAAAATCTTTAAATGGTCCATCAACAATCTTTACTAAATCCCCCTCGACAACGTCTATTTTGTGCTGGGGGCTCTCAACTCCCATTCTCTTTTTCAACCCATCAATTTCTTCCTTGGACATAGGAACTGGAGTGGTACCAGCCCCAACAAAACCCGTAACATTAGGGGTATTTCTGACTACATACCAAGAATCGTCGGTCACGATCATTTCTACTAATACATATCCGGGATAAATTTTTTCTTCGACAACCTCTCTCTTATTCTTTTTTATCTTAATTTTCTTTTCTTTAGGAACTAATACGCTAAAGATTTTATCTTCCATGCCTAAACTTTCAATTCTCTGAATTAGATTTTTAGCGACGGCATCTTCATAGCCAGAATACGTATGAATAACATACCAGTTTCTCTCTTGGGGTAATTTTTGTTTTGCCATAATTGCTTTTTAATGAAGCTACTGCTTCGGGTATGCTACCTAAGAATAGATTTACTTATCACGAATTGAAAAAGAATATCGAGTCCGCCGAGAAAAAACGCCAACAGAAAAGATACCCCAACCACAATAAGAGTGTATTTAAGGGTTTCTTGCCTTGTGGGCCAATTGACCTTTTTAATTTCTAGCGTTACCTCCTTGAGAAAACTAGTAATTTTATTGACTAAATTCATATTTATTTCTTAAGGACTCTAAAAAGTTAAACGCTTTGCTTTTTAAAACCTTCTGGTTTAAAAAATGGCCTATCGCGGCCACTCTTAATAATATAAGATTAGCCGAAAATAACCTGCCTGTCAATCCCTTTAAATGTCTAAATTCCTTGCTGTTTTAGCGTGCGCGTGAATAAACTTCTTTCTTGGTAAAACTTCATCTCCCATTAATGTATCAAAGATTTTGTCTGATTCCCTGGCGTCCTTCATTGTGATTCTTAGCAAAACCCTATTTTCCGGATTCATGGTTGTTTCCCATAATTCTTGACTATTCATCTCCCCTAACCCTTTATACCTTTGAATGAAAGGATTAGATTTATTTTGCTTCTTAAGATCGCTTACGATCTCTATCTTATCCTCTTCGGTATAAGCATATTCTGTTTGTTTACCTACTTGAACCTTGTAAAGAGGTGGTTGGGCAATATAAAGATACCCTGCTTCAATTATAGGTTTAAGGTAGCGGTAGAAAAGCGTAAGCAATAAAGTCCTGATATGAGAACCATCGACATCAGCATCTAGGGTCAGAATCACCCTATGATATCTTAATTTTTCTAAATTAAAATCTTCAGCAATGGCTGTGCCCAAGGCCACAATTAAAGTTTTAATTTCCTTTGATGCTAATATCTTGTCGAGACGAGCCCTTTCAACATTAAGAATTTTACCACGAAGGGGCAATATTGCCTGGAATCTTCTGTCTCTTGCTTGCTTACCAGATCCTCCGGCAGACTCTCCTTCCACGATAAAAAGCTCCGACTCTTCTGGTTTTCTTGAAATACAATCGGCTAATTTACCAGGGAGAGTTAAGCCATCTAAAATGCCTTTTCTTAATATCGTCTCTTTAGCTGCTCTAGCCGCCTTTCTGGCTTTTTGAGCCAAAACACATTTATCAATTATTGCTTTTGCGTCTGCGGGATTTCTTTCTAAGAAATCGGATAAGGTCTCTAAAACAACTCCCTCCACAGCCGTTTTAGCTTCTGGATTTCCGAGCTTTGCCTTGGTCTGGCCTTCGAATTGTGGCTCTCTGATTTTCACAGAGACAACGGCAGTTAAACCGTCTCTCATATCGTCTCCTGTTAAATTGTCATCGCCATTCTTAATAAGATTATTTTTCTTAGCATAATCATTAAAGGCCCTGGTAAGAGCGGTGCGAAAACCGGTAAGATGAGTTCCTCCTTCTTTTGTCCAAATATTATTGGCAAAACTTTCCTCGTAACACTCATACTCTTCCGTATATTGAAATGCTGCCTCAACAACGATATCGCTCTTTTCTCCTGTCCCATAGTAAATATTGGGATGACGAGAATTCACTCCTCGAGCAAGGTATTTTACATAAGAATAAAGTCCTCCTTCAAAATAAAACGTGTGATTTTTTTTAATTTTTTCTCGATCATCCGTGATAGTCATCTTTACTCCCTTCGTCAAGTAAGCCTGTTGACGCAAATGGCTTAATATCTTCTTCAAGTCGAATCTTATATCCTGGAAAATCTCTGTATCTGGCTCAAAGATGACTGATGTTCCGCTTTGCTTGCATTTTCCGATTTGTTTTACCTTATTCTTGGGTTTTCCTTTGGCATACTCTTGAAAATATTTCGCGCCATCGCGACAGACTTCGGCTTGCATCCAAGAAGAAAGAGCGCAAACAACCGAAACACCGACACCATGAAGACCTCCTGAAACCTGATAAGCTTTTGAGCCAAATTTAGCTCCCGCGTGTAGTGTTGTCATAACCGTTTCTAACGCCGATTTTTTTGTTTGGGGATGGATATCAACCGGTATTCCACGACCATTGTCCTGGGTTTGAACTTTGTTCCCTGGCAATAAGGCAACCCTGATCTCATTAGCATATCCTGCCAAACATTCATCTATGCCATTATCAACGACTTCCCATATTAAATGGTGTAATCCTTCCGGGCCAGTTGAGCCAATATACATTGCGGGTCTTTTCCTGACAGGATCCAATCCCTCTAAAACATATATGTCTTTCGCGCTATAGCCTTCTTCTTTTTTAACCCTACCTATTGCTTGAACTTTATTATTTTTTGTATCTTTTTTCATTATCGTAAAGTCGCGTTTAAATCTTGTTTTGTTCTTTCTTCGATTTCTTTTTGGATTCTATTTATTTCCTCATTAGTCAATGTTCTTTCTGGCGATCTATAAATTATACGAAAAGTATAGCTTTTTTTATCCTTACCAAATTTAGCATCATCTTCATAGCTATCTAAAAGTTTGACTTCCTCGATCAAGTCCTCGGCAAAATCTCTAACAATTTCGTAATAATTATTCAAGTTTATATTCTTATCAATAACAAATGAAATATCTCTCAAAACCGCCGGGTATTTGCTTACCTCTTTGAACTTGCTGTTTATGTCTTTAAATTGGCTTGTAATTCTTGGGTCGTCAGACCACAAAATTCTTATGTCGGGAATTTCCATCTTTACCATTGCCAATCTTTCTACGCCGAACCCGAACGCCCAACCATTATAAATTTCGGGATCTAAACCAAGATTTTTCAATACTTGAGTATGAACCAAGCCAGAACCAACTACTTCAAACCAGTCATTATTAAATTCAATTTCCATTTGCACCGATGGATCAGTAAACGGAAAGGTGTCTGTAAGAAATCTATATTTAACATTATTACCGAAAATACTTTTTGCAATATCCAGCTCGACGTCTTCTAAATCCTTTTGAGTTATAATTTCTTGGTCTTTTTTGGCTATATATAAACCATCTATTTGATGAAATGCCGGAAAGTGTTTTCTGTCAATCTCGTCTTTGCGAAAAACCGTGCCTGTTGACAATAATCCAATACGTCCTTCGGTTTTTAATTTTTCAAAAATACCCGGCTCTTTCAAGTAAAGAGACCACATAACTGTAGTGTGCGTTCTTAAAACATATTTATCCGAAAGGTAATAGGTATCTGTCTCTCTACGGCTAGGATGATCTTTTGGGGTATTCAAAATATCAAAATTCTCTTCAATGGTGACTATTCGAGAAAAATCAATTAAGTCAAAATCTTTAAATCTGGGCAAATTTATTATCTGATCAACCAAAATTTTTATGGGAGAATTCTCTTTTTTCGTAAGGTCTGGGAGTTCTAACAATCTTTTAATTCTTTCTGCTTTTACATCGTTTCTGGCTACAAGATCTTCAATCAAAACTTTTTCTGCAGGATTATCCACTATGATTATTTTTCGCATATTTTTAATTTCCAAACTAATTCCACCAGTAAAACAAAAAGCTATGTCTAGCTAATGCCATTTTATTTTACCCCAATTTTAACTCAAAAACAACCCCCACCAAACTCAAAACCCGCCAAAAAGCGGGCTTTGAGTTTCGTTTTTAATTAAGCGGACCCAAGGGGATTTGGTCACAAGTCCTCGCCTGCTGACTCGGCTCGCGACCCCGCCTCCTTCGCCCTACGGCGAAGTCCGGCTTTCAAATCCAACCTAATTAACAATTAACACCGACCAAAAAGCCGGTGTCAATTGTTAATGCGGACCCAAGGGGATTTGAACCCCTGATCTTCTCCGTGACAGGGAGACGTGTTAAACCGGGCTACACTATGGGTCCATATTTTAATACTTGTGGCTGTGGGAAGAATTGAACCCCGAACCATCCCGCTACGCGGGAGCTATGGGGCAGGCTTCCAACCTACATTGCATATCTTGCCAGTATTATGCCAACGGGAGGAGTCGAACCTCCGACCTAGCGCTTATGAAACGCCCGCTCTAACCGCTGAGCTACGCTGGCGCGTAGGAACACCTTATCGTATTAAGTTATTTTTCTTTTGTCTTCTCCATCCCTTAATCTGTTTTTCCCTTCTCTGTGCATCTTGTCTAGAAACATACGACTCAGAATAGACCAAACTATCAACCTTAAAAGACCTTGTATATCTTCCACCTTTTCCATCTAAATGCTCACGAAGACGTCGGTCTATATCCGTGGTTATACCAGTATACAGACTCCCATCTTTACACCTAAGGATATATACAGACCACATATTTTCCTTCGATAAGCTCGGGACATTTCAACTCGCTGACTCGTTCCGCTTATTGCCTACACTGAGTGAGCGGAGCGGGTCGAAGTGTTGCGGGGGCCGGAATTGCACCGGCGTCTCGAGGTTATGGGCCTCGCAAGATACTACTTCTCTACCCCGCGGCGAATAAATAAACTTTTCAACTTTTCCCTACCAATGCCTGACTTATAAAATTTTTCTCTGTGTCTCGCGATAAGAACAACTTAAAAATCTTGGAATAACATCCAATTTGTATTTATAGCTAATTTTTGAAGAAAAATCAAATTATATTCAAATCCTGAAGCGCTTTTTCGTAAACCTTAACAATGCTTCTAGCCCTATCTAAACTCACGTTATAATCGGGGTCATTCATGATGTTGTTTATGATTTTACGTACATCTTTTATTTCTTGTATATTAGAAATAGTTCCATCGGTTGCACCCACCAATTTATCCTCAATATCTCTACCCTTATACTTCATTTTATCCAAAACTTCTCCAAGAAGATTATCAACTTCAATTAGGGCAAGCTTGTGTTCGCCGACAGACTGACTATCTAGCCGCTTATTGATCTTTTTGAACATTTTTTCGAATTTCTTTGCAAAACTGGCTCTAAACGATAGAAAATCTTGCAAATCCTGCGTGTAACGGTAACCTAGCCAATTGGTTTGTTTTAGAAAAAAAGCAATGCCGGCGACGAAAAATAACGAAATTGCGATAAATATAATCTTAAGAGCAAGCAACATACCGGCTGGAATAAAACTCATTGAAAGAAAATTTGTTAAATCCATAATTTTTCGCATTCTGCACCAATGCTTAAAATTTTTTCTTCTTGAAATAAACCTCCAATAATTTGCAGACCGACCGGCAAACCATCAATATTGCCAGCGGGCAAAGAGATTGCCGGTAAACCAGCTAAATTAACTGGGCTGGTAAAAACATCTGATAGATACATGGCCAAGGGATCATCCATTTTCTCTCCAAGCTTGAAAGGCAAAGTAGGTGTGGTGGGGGTTAAAATTACGTCTATTTTTTCAAATGCTTTTTCGAAATCCTTTTTAATAAGCTCTCTAACTTTCTGCGCCTTCAGATAATAGGCGTCGTAATAACCGGCGGACAAAGCATACGTGCCGAGCATAATTCTTCTCTTAACCTCCTTGCCAAAACCCTCTTCTCTGGTGTCTAAATAAATATCTTCTAGATTTTTACCATTATCTATAGATAAGCCGTATTTTATACCATCATACCTTGCTAAATTCGCACTGGCTTCAGACGGATTAATAATATAATAACACGCTATAGCATGTTCACTATGGGGAAGACTAATCTCTTCTATTTTTGCGCCAGCTGCTTCCATCTTTTCGACTGATTTGTCAAATATAGCCTTAATACCAGGATCTAAACCTTCTTTGAAATATTCTTTTGGCATACCAACACGTAAACCTTTAATACCAAACCGAT
Organism: uncultured Candidatus Saccharibacteria bacterium; assembly: GCA_964518135.1. Lineage (GTDB taxonomy): Bacteria > Patescibacteriota > Minisyncoccia > Minisyncoccales > 2-12-FULL-40-12 > 2-12-FULL-40-12. Next base: position 14,940 of record CAZFEY010000007.1, on the reverse strand, counting down.
TTTCTACTGTTGGTCTCGGGAAACTAGTTGAATCTTTTTCATCTTTACCAGCAATAATATCAAAAATTATTTTACAATCCTCAATGGTTTTACCAATCGGTCCCACCTGATCAAGAGAAGAGGCAAAAGCAATTAAACCATACCTTGATACCGATCCATAAGTAGGTTTTAACCCCACAACCCCGCAAAAAGCGGCCGGCTGTCTTACAGATCCTCCCGTATCGCTTCCCAATGCGAAACAGCACATATTAGCCGCAACAGCTGCAGCAGAACCACCAGATGATCCACCAGGCACTCTTGATATATCGTACGGATTTTTTGTTGAGCCAAAAGCAGAGTTCTCGGTTGAGGCTCCCATTGCAAATTCATCGAGATTAGTTTTACCTATAATAACAGCTCCTGCGTCTTTTAACCGCTTAACAACAGTAGCATCATAAGGAGCTACGTAGTTTTCTAAAATTTTCGAACCAGCAGTACACTTGATACCGCTTACCAAAATATTGTCTTTTATCGCGCAAGGAATTCCGGTTATTGCAAAAGCTGTACCTTGCGCGATGTCTGAATCCGCTTTCTTGGCATAATCAAGGACGTTACCTTTATTAACATTCAAAAAGGCGTGAAGTTCAGCATCTTTCTTTTCTATAAATTCTAGATACGCGTTGCACAATTCGACCGCCGAGAATTCTTTTTTACGCAAACCTTCGGCCGCCTTAACTATTGTTAAATCTTCCAAGTGCATAGCTTAAAGAATGGTTTTTACTTGAACAAAATTATCTCTTTCTCTTGGAACCAACGCTATAATTTTTTTGTGGTCACCTTCTATGACTATAGCCTTATCTTTTCTTGTTACGTTATTCGGGTTAGCCGAAAAGCCTCTTTCCTGAACACTAGAGGTATTAATTTTTTTCAACTTATTAAAATAATCGAGAATAGAACTTAATTCCACTTGGAAATCTTTCAACTCTCGATCATTCAAATCTATGCGAGACAATTTGGCAATGTGCCTTACGTCTTCTTCTGTTATCATATTTTGATTTAGCTTGGTGGAGCCAATTCTTCAGTATCAACTAAAACTTCTTGTAATTGATCTAAATCTTCCAAAACCATACCTGCTCCCCTTACCACAGCAGTCAAAGGATCGTCTACTATTTTTGTTGGAATTCTAGTTTCCTTTTGTATTAATACGTCTAATCCCCTAAGAAGACTCCCGCCGCCGGCCAAGTGAATACCTCTCATCATAATATCAGACAATAACTCTGGAGGCGTTTCCTCAACGGTAACTTTTATTGCGCGCACTATCTGTTTCAATGATTTTTCAAGTGCCATTCTGATACTTTCATTGGATACCATAATTTCTTCTGGCAAGCCCGTAATAAGGTTTCTTCCTCTCAATGGAAGCTCCAAGGGCATATCTATAGCCGTTGCCTGCTGGTCCCTGGATAGTCGACCCATCTTTCTATTATATTTGGGGTGATTTAGCGGATAAGCGGAACCGATGCCTATTTTGATATCTTCCGCCGTTCTTTCTCCAATTAAAAGCTTGTACTCGTTCTGTACGAATTGGATGATATCTTCGTTGAGTCTATCGCCAGCAACTCTTAGGCTTTTTGCCGTCACAATCCCTCCAAGAGAGATCACGGCAACTTCAGAAGTGCCTCCTCCAATATCCACAATAAAATTACCTCCCGGATCTTGAATGGCAAGCTTAGCTCCGATTGCCGCAGCCATTGGTTGCTCTATTAAAAACACTGCTCTAGCGCCCGCGTTTTTAGCTGCGTCTTGTACGGCTTTTTTCTCGACCTCTGTCACTCCGTAGGGTATACCGATAATTACCCTAGGACGAGGACCTATAATAAATTTTTTCTTGTGTGCCTTATCAATAAAATATCTCAACATCTGCTCTGTTACATCGAAATCTGAAATTACGCCAGAAACCAAGGGTCTGGTAGCTACGATATGCGCGGGGGTTCTTCCAACCATTCTTTTTGCCTCTTCTCCAATTGCTAGTATCTGACCTGTTTTTTGATTTACTGCCACTACCGACGGCTCGGTAATTACTATGCCTTTACCCCTAACATAAACCAGACTATTAGCTGTTCCCAGATCAATAGCTATATCTTCTGAAATTTTAGAAAAAAGTTTATTAAGCATAATTTAAATAATGAAAAATTTATTTAGATCAGATAGCCTCACCAATCTCAACATCTTACTTTCTCTCTTTTTTATTTCTGCGACATTATTTACTAGGCTCTTTTTACTTAACAGAATCCTCGTAGAAATACCTATCAAATCAGAATCAACCAGCTTCTCGCCCAACGATACGCCAATTCTGTCGTCGAAAAGGACTGATAAGCCAGCTCTTGATAGATCGTTATATATTTTTGTCGCCAAATTAACTTCTTTTTTTTCATAACTACCAAGTACCAAATGAATATCAAAAGGCGATAGCTCTTTTGGCCAAACTATTCCCCTTTCGTCATTGCAAACCTCAACAACCGCTCCCATCAGCCTGCCAAGACCTATTCCATAACAACCCATCAATACCGGGCTTTCTTTTCCTTTTTCGTCTTTAAAAAATAGATTGAATGGGCGACTAAACCTATCTTTTAGCTTGAAAATATTCCCAACTTCTATAGATTTTTTAACTTCTAATTTCTTGTTTTTACATTTAACGCATGAAAAATTTTCCTGTTCTATAATTTCTTTATTAACGCCGAGCTTACATTTCGGACATAAATAAATCTCATCTTCACCGTAATCGGTGATGGTTTGGAATTCATGAGAATACTTACTAAACGTTCCACCGGAAGCTGCGACTAAAAAGGTTTGTTTTTGTAGGCCGCATCTTTTAAAAATCTTTAGGTAGGCCTTTTGTACTTTTTGATAAAAATTGTCGAGATCCTTTTCGTCTTTATGAAAAGAATAAAGATCTTTCATTAAAAACTCTACACCCCTCAATAAACCAGACTTGGCTCTTAACTCATTCCTAAATTTATTTTGTATCTGGTAAATATAAACGGGGAAATCTTTGTAAGAGCTGATGAATTTTTTTGCTAGAGGAGTAATAATTTCTTCGTGGGTCCATCCTAGGCCAACTTCTGAACCTTTTCTATCTTTAAATTTAAACATCTCTTCTTCTTTAAAACGACCTGTTTTATCCCAATTCGATTTAGGATGCAGTGATGGAAGCAAGACCTCTTGACCGCCTATATTTTGCATTTCTTCTCTGATGATTTTCTCGATTTTTCTCAAAACCATTAATCCAAGAGGTAAATACGAAAAGACCCCTGACATCAACTTGTCCACAAATCCAGCTCTCGATAGCATCTTAGCGTTAATGCTTTGCTCGTCTCTCGGCGGTTCTTTGCTTGTTTTGGTAAAAAGAAATGATTGTTTCATGTGGAAATTATCAGACCTCAAAAAGATCTCAAAATAGCTTTATTACGTCTTTTATCGTAACCCAAACCATTAATAATATAAGCAAAGAAAAAAAGGCCATGTTAATTCTCTGCTCAAAAACTCTATTTAATGGCTTCTTTCTTATCCCCTCTATAAGAAGAAACAACAACCTACCACCGTCCACAACAGGTATCGGCAAGATATTAAACAAGGCCAGGTGTATAGAAATTAAAGCGATGAATTGCAAGAAAGAGACTACCCCCCATTTAGCAACCTGGATAAACATTGAAAAAATACCAACGGGTCCCATAACCTGCGCACCAGAAGATTCTCCATGAAAAGCACCATCTAATGCCTGCCACCAGCCAACAGCAATTGCGACAGTCATATTGCCCGTCGCAATAATACCATGCAATGGTGCTTGATACCAAGGATATTTTTTGGTCGCCGTTCTCATTAAGGCTATACCCATAGGACCTTCGTTTTTCGGCGGATCTATTCTGGGCACCACCTCGATCTGCAAAGAGTCCTTACCTCTTTCTACTTCCAATACTAATTTCCGGCCTCTATTCTGATAAATTACATCTTGAAGTTGCCCAACCTTATCAATACGTAATTCTTCACCAGAAAATGAATTATCTTCGCTAACTAACATAACTCTTCTAATAACGTCTCCCCATACCAAACCAGCTACTTCAGCCGGAGATCCAGCAGCAACAGCAGTAACCTGCACCTTAGGATCTTTTACTCCTTGACTCTCGTTATCTGCTATGGCCACATTAGGACCTAATCCTACGATTACGCTTAATATGATAGCCGCTGTGATCCAAAAGGTAATAACCCCCCCCAGAATAACTAAAGCTCTCTGCCAGACAGGTTTTCCGGAAAAGCTGTTCGGGCCAGATTCGTCTCCGTCCTCGCCATAGATACGTACAAAAGCGCCGAAAGGCAAAAGATTTAAAGAATACAGAGTGTCTCCGAATTTTTTACCAAAGAGACGCGGCGGAAAACCAATTCCGAATTCATCAACCCTTATCCCAAATTTTTTAGCCAAAATAAAATGTCCCCACTCATGAATAACGACCAAAACCATCAAGCTAAAAAAAGATAATAAAATTATCAGTATCATAAAAAATTAATGATTACTCCATTATTTCTTTAGTTTTTTGCGCTCCTTTTTCCTCAATTTGCCTATTATACTCGTCTACCAACTCTTGCAACTCGTTTTTTGCCCGAAATTTGTCATCTTCTCTAATTTTCCCTTGGCGAAAACCGTCTTGTATTTGACGCCAAGCATCTTCACGCCACCTTCTCAACGTTACCCTAGCCACCTCTAATTTGTCGTTTAAAGTTTTTGCAAGACTTTTACGATACTCTTCTGTTGGTGGCGGAAAAACTAATCTTACCGAATCTCCTTCCACAATAGGATTAATGCCAAGGCCAGAACTTAAAATAGATTTTTCTATATTTAAAAGAATTGTTTTATCCCAGGGTTGAATTAAAATTGTTCTTGGCCCCGAAGAAGAAATAGTTGCCACTTGTTTTAAAGGATTTTTCCCTCCGTAAGAATCGATTAAAACGTCTTCAACTAACGATGACGAAACGCGACCAGTGCGAATTTTAGACAGCTCTCTGTTTAAAAAATTCATTGTTTTGTCTATTTCCGGTTTTACCTTATTTAGAATTTCTCTATACATAAATTGTATTAATTTTTAAAAATGTTTAAAAATCCAAGGCTACTATTTCGAAAGCAAACCTATAATTTATACTCGTTTTTACCATAATGGAAAGCATATTCTGGATTGTATTTATAATTTTAATAAGTTTTTCTACCGAGTACTTATTCGAAGTTTTTAACATACCAACGTTATTTTCTAAAACAGACCCGACTCCTAGTTTAAAAAGTAAAAGCTCTCTTAGATAGAGTAACCAAGCTTCTAATAAATCCTTCCACACAACAGACCCTTGCCCGGTCTCTTTGTTTTTAGAATCAATTTTTAACTGATCGTTAAGGTGTTTTATATATTGAAAAAAATCGCTTGTGGTAGATTTTTCACCCATTAGATTCGTAAGATCGTTTAGGTATTTTACGCTCTTGTCAAAAATCTCTTGGTTTGATGCGAAATTAAGAGCGGTATTTAGCCTGCCATCTGATAATAAACTAGCTATTTCCGCTTTATTTTTGGTTAAACCATTACTTAATAAATATTGTTTTATTGTCTGCCTGGAAAACCGACCAAATTTTATATGTTGTGTGCGAGAACGAATAGTCGGTAAAAGCATTTCTGGCTGGTCAGTAATTAGAATCATGATAGCGTGTCCTTTAGGTTCCTCCAACGTTTTTAGAAGAGCTGCTTGTGCCTGCAAATTCATCAGATGCGCTCCATTGATAATGGCTGATTTTAAAAGAAATTGTGACGGTTTTAGGGAAAATCTTGATGTCAAATCGCGTATCTGATCTATCTGAATTTCTTGCAGTTGGTTGTTGATGATTAGGAGGTCGGGATGCAGCAATGCGTCAACCCCTCGACAAACAGCGCATTTTTCACAGGGGCGACCATCAGCATCTTTGTTGTTGCAATTAATTAATTTAATAAATTTAATGGCGATTTGTTCTTTCCCAACTCCCTTTTTCCCCGAAAACAAAAGAGCGTGAGGGATTCTATGAGACACTACCATCGCTCTTAAGAGTCTTTTTTGTTTTTGATGTTCCAATATCATGAAGCGTGAAACATACAGCATGAAACAAATTTTAGCTTATCTCTGATTGTTTTGTGCTTTATGCTTTATGTTCTATGTTCTATGAACGCTATCTTTTTGACATTATGCTTTTCTTGTATAAGTCAAGATTTTCTAGCACAATGCCAGAACCTTTAACGACGCACAATAATGGGTCTTCGGCAATAAAACATGGCACACCAGTGCTTTTAGCCAAAAGCTGATCTATGTTTTTAAGCAATGCTCCACCGCCAGAAATCACCATGCCTTTATCCATAATATCTGCTGATAATTCAGGGGGTGTATTTCTTAAAACCTGCCTCACCCCCTGTACAATTTCTACTAGTGGATCTGTCAAAGCTTCACAAACCTCATTGGATGACACTTTTACAGTTCTTGGAAGTCCGGAAATAAGATCTCGTCCTTTAACTTCTAAATATTGCTCTTTGTCTTGAGGTAATGCTGTTCCTATTTTTATTTTTATCTCTTCAGCTGTCTGATCTCCAACTGCTAAATTGTATTTTTTCTTTATATAATCAGTTATTGCTGCATCCATTTTATCACCCGCTGTTCTTACCGAATGCCAAGTCACAACCCCTCCAAGAGAAATCACGGCAACCTCAGAAGTACCTCCTCCGATATCAACGATCATATGCCCAGCACAGGAATTAATAGGAATACCTGCCCCTATGGCCGCTAGAACAGGTTCTTTTGCAACATAAACAGCCCTGGCCCCAGCTGAAGTACCCGCCTCTACAACAGCTCTTCTCTCGGTCGAGGTAATGCCAGCTGGAACTCCTATCACTAATTCTGGTTTAAACAATCTAAATCTGCCGTTGGCTTCACGGATAAAGTATTTTAACATAGCTTCGGTAACGCGGTATTCGGCAATGACCCCATCTTTTAGGGGGCGGAAAACTTTTATATCTTCCGGTGTTCTACCTATCATTTCTTTTGCTTTATTTCCTATTGCTAAAACTTTGTTTTCAATAAAAGAAACCGCTACCACCGACGGCTCTTGCAAAATAATCCCTCTTCCAACAACAAATATTAAGCTATTACAAGTCCCTAAATCAATTCCAATTCTCTTAATAAACATAATTCTTCAATGGATTAAAAACGAAATAAATGTTCTCTTACTACGCTCGAAAATAAACAATTTGTTCTTCGAATAAACAAGTTTGATTTCTTCCGAAATTAAACAAGTTTGATTCTGACGAAATAGATTTTGATTCTACTCGCTGACCCGCTGGATACTAGCGCCTAATCTTTGTAATCTCTCTTCTATTTTTTCATATCCTCTATCTATTTGATATATATTTCGAATTGTCGTCCGTCCCTTAGCTAGCAATCCGGCAATAACCAATGCCGCACCGGCCCTAATATCCCCGCTCTCAATATTTTGACCAACGAGATTAGTTTTGCCAAATACGATCGCGCGATGAGGATCAACTAATTCTATATCAGCTCCCATTTTTCTTAATTCGTGTATGTAGCTTAATCTGTTCTCGTAAAGAGGATCGTGCACTAAGCTTTTTCCCTTTGCTTGGGTCAGAAGCGGTACCAATGGTGGCAATAAATCAGTCGGAAAACCAGGATACGGCAACGCTTGAACCCTTACGGGTCGTAGGTTGGGAGAATAATCGACAGTTACCGAATTATCATCCTTAATCATATCTACACCCATTTCCTCTAATCTATCCAGAAAAAGATCCAGATGGCTCGGAATAGCTCCTATTACTTTGATCTTGCCCGGAGTAATAGCTCCTGCTAACACGAAAGTGCCGGCTTCATTAGGATCCGGTATTATCTTATGCGTAACGCCGGATAAATTTTCAACTCCATCAATAACAATAGTGTGAGTACCCAAACCGCTAATTTTAGCTCCCATCTTATTAAGCATGTCTCCAAGGTTCTGTACTTGAGGTTCGGCCGCTGCTCCTTTGATTATCGTCCTGCCAGACAAAATAGATCCTACCATTATTAAATTCTCGGTAGCGGTAACGCTAAATTCTTTTAAAATAACTTCCCTGCCTCGCAAATCCGCAAAGTCAATTTCATAGAAAGTACTTTGTTCTTCTATTTTAGCTCCAAGCTTTTCTAGGGCTTCAATGTGCGTTGAGATAGGCCTAAGCCCAATTCTATCTCCGCCCGGCTTTGCTATTTTAAACCGTTTCGCTCTAGCCAAAAGAGCTCCAATAAGCAATACTGAAACCCTGGTCGCAGAGGCTTTTCCAAAATCCATTTTCGATGGATCTATGCCGTTGCGAGAACTTACTTTTAAAGACCTTTCTCCCGTCCATTCGATTTTCGCGCCCATACTTTCCATGATTTCTATCAGGCTCATTATGTCTTTTATTAAAGGAATATTTTCTATTTCGCATTCTTGATCGGTCATTAGAGTAGCTGCCAAGATAGGACCAGCCGCATTCTTGGATCCCCTGACTTCAATCTCGCCCTCTAAAGACCTCCCCCCTTCGATTACGAATTTTTCAACATTTGTCATCATATTGATTAGTTATAATAGCCTAAAATTATGATGCCCGCAAGCGGAGCTCTTGCCTTGAAAAATACTCAAATTATCATTAAAATAAGCAGGTAATCCTAAAATGACTCGCAAACAAAAAACCGTACTCTTTCTTATTTGCGCCATCTTATTTTTATTAAGCTCGGCGTTTATGGTGTTGTACTCTCAAGGGTTTAGAGTCGATATAGCAAATGGAAAGATTACTCAAACTGGAGCTTTTTACTTTAAAGTATTGCCCAAAAATGCCCAAGTTTTTCTTGATGACAAATTCAAAAGAAAGACGGATTTCTTCTTTAGCGCATCATTGCTGGAGGGATTACTGCCACAGAAATATAATGTCAAAATCAAGAAAGAAGGTTACTTTACCTGGGAAAAGAATCTAGAGGTTAAGAATAACGAAGTTACAGAGGCTAAAAATATTATTCTAATAAAAGAGCATTTGGATTTTTCTTCGTTATTATCTGGTGCGAAACAATTATTTTTTCCCACAAACGAAAGCAAGATCATCTTTCTAGAAGAACAACCGAGTAGCTGGGAACTTAAATTATACGACCTAAACACCAACATAAAAAGCCACCTTATCAAGGCTACTGATATTGGGAAAAAAGATGTAAAGTTTACGAACCTAACAATTCTTTCTGGAAACCGCCTGCTTTTAGAAACGACTTTAAAGAATGAAAAGAAATATTTTCTAATTAATGCCGGAGAAAATCCTGCCGCGCTAATAGCTCTAGATTTTCTAGGCAAAAACCCTGAAAGAATAGAGCTTCTTCCGGGAGATCAGCAGAAATTATTATTTTTAAACAAGGGCAATATCAACGAAGGAGATTTAACAAAAAAAACGATTGGTGAGATTTTTAAAGGACCTGTTGGCGCTTTCACGGTCTCTGATAACCAAGTATACATACTTACAAAAGACGGGCATCTTTACAAAACCAGTACTAATTTTAGTGAGCCAAAGAAGTTAAACGAACTTCCTTTCGCAATGGACGATAAGCAAGAATATGCGATCTACGTAATAATGGATAGAATACTTATAAAAAGTGGCGGCGACTTATACTTATTTAACAAAGACAATCAAAAACCAGACAAATTAATCGACAAGAATGCCCAACTCGTTCCCTCCCCAGATTTAGAAAAAATAGCTTACTCTTCTGAGTTTGAGATCTGGATTTTATTTCTTAAAGATCAATCTAATCAACCCCTTAGAAAAGCTGAAGAAAAAGTATTCTTAACCCGCTTTTCAGAAAAAATCAGCAATATTTTTTGGCTCAGCTCTAATTACTTAATTTTTAACGTTGATGGTAAGATAAAAGTGGCTGAAATCGATGACCGCGATCGTATTAATATTGTTGACATAGCAAATTCCGATAATCAAAATATGTATTTTAGCCAATTTGACAAAAAACTTTATACTCTCAAAGAAGAAAACCTGCTAGCATCAGAACCTCTTTGGTAGTAATTACGAAAAATCAAAAACAGCCCAGAATGGCTGTTTTTACGATCTTGCATTTTGATTTATTTCGATTTCCCTCCAGAAGATTCTATTTTTTTTCTGAATCCATCCCAATCAATTTCTCCCTCCCCTGCTGTTTTGCAGATATCTTTAAAAGAGCAATATCGACATTGCCAGTTGTCTGGATAGTCTGGAATTCTCTTTGGCACTATATCTGACTCAATTTTAACCTTAAGCTTGGCCAAATCATCTAATAATTTTTTAGCCTTGGTCTTGTCGTATTCCACCAGGAACTCTTTTAACTCCGAGGTATCCTTGTTCACATAAAGCAACATTCCTTTAGGAATCTTGAAATAGTGCAAATATAATTGAAGCTGATTTACATTCTCTTCTTTTGGCGCCTTGAGACCCTTGAAAATCATGCTGTTCATGCTCTTAAAATCAACCACATACAATTCATTGTCTAAGGTCACGATAGCATCAGCTCTGCCTGATATTATTTCCTGTGGTGGAATCCTAATCTCTGAAGCCCTAACAATGCCCAAACTAAAAAGGCTGTTTAGAATTTGCATCTGGATATAATCACCGTGATCGAATAATCGAAGCAATCTGGGTTCTATTTCTTCGCGCGGAACATTTTTGAATTTAAAAAAAATAGCCCGATTACATCTTCCGGCATCGGTAATATAAAAACGGGTTTGATCTCTATCTTTATGATTATCCGAGTAAAATTGGTCTATAAGCTCTTTGAGCATATCGTTCTCTTTATCTTTAGACTTGACAAGTTTTTTAAATTATGTATAATCTTTTCAGAATGTATTTTGACAATTTAAGCACTGGAGGAAAAAATGATTGCATTTCTGGTTTATATTCTGGCGCTGGCGGTCATTCTTGCTCTCTGGGAAATCCAGATTGAAGGCAAGAACGGTTGGGCAGAGAAACTGCCTTGCTGGCGAATAGAGAAAGGGTGGATAGTAAGGGTTATGGGAGGACGCCCCTTCACAGGATACCACTTATCTCTCAATCTTTTTATGATGGCCGTGATCCATTTTCCCGTTTTGTTTGTCTCTTGGGACTGGCGACTGGAGAGCCTTCTACTGGGTTCCTTAATAGGGATAATGGTAGTAGAAGATTTTCTCTGGTTTATCTTCAATCCTCATTACGGATTGAAGAAGTTTAAAAAGGGGGAAATCTGGTGGCATAAGAATTGGTGGGGACCCGTACCAGACTTTTTATTGCCAGCCTTAATCCTTGCCTGTATTTTAATTTATTCGGGCAGAACATCTCTTTGAGAAAGGTGGTGACCTAAGCAAGTCTTAAAACTGCTCTTTTTTTATTTTTCCTAAGGCGGGGCTATGTAATTTTTACGAACCATCCGCAGGTAAATTGTATGGCTTCGCAGAAAGCGAAAATTTACCGAGGAATCGAGCTTGCGCCTCGCTGGGGCGCAGAGCGTGTCCTAAAAATTATATTGTCGAGCGATTATCTCTTTGCCCACTGCGGCGCTCTTCTTGCTCTTTTCAATCCAAACTTCTTTCTTTCGCGCATCCTAGAATCTCTAGTTAAATAACCTTCTTTTTTGAGCTTCTTCTTAAATGCAGAGTTAAAAAGCGTAAGAGCCCTGGCAACACCATGTCTCAAAGCTTCGGCTTGGGCATGGAATCCTCCCCCGCTAACCTTTGACGTAATTCTGAATTTATCAAGACAACCAACGATCTCCAAAGGAGATACGACAATTTGTTGCAGCTCTTTACTTGGAAGATGTTGTTGATAAGATTTATCGCCAATTAAAAATGCTTTCTCGCCGTGAATAGATAGCCTTACTCTTGCTATCGCTGTCTTGCGACGACCAACCGCCTCAAAATAATCGTCTGACTTCGTCTTTTTAATCGATACTTCAGGTGTCTTGCGAACCTCTTTTTTCCTAACAACTCTCTTAACTTTTACTGCCTCTTTTTTTGTCTTTGTGGGTGATGATTTAACCATAATAAACCTATCCAGTAACTTTTAATCTCTTTATCTGTCGGCTGCGCAGTTTGTTTTTGGGCAACATTCCAAAAACCGCCTTTCTTAATATTTCTCCGGGATCGCTTGAAAAAACCTTCGCCATTGGGATATTTCTTTCTCCACCCAAAAATCCACTATGACTAAAATATGTCTTTTGATCCATTTTCTTGCCACTAATTTTCACCTTGGCAACATTCTTAACAGTAACGAAGTCTCCGATATCTTTATTTGGAGCAAAGTCAGATTTGTTTTTTCCTCGCAGTAAAACCGCGACGCGAGTAGCTAGCCTGCCCAAAACCTGATTTTTAGCATCTATGGTATGTTCTTTTCTTTGCATATTTCTTATTTTGGTTTAACTTGCTCTTTAACTAAAGAAATGACAGAAAGACTAGATCCGTCGGTTTGTCTCTTCCCAAGTCTTATTATGCGAGTATATCCTCCTTTCCTATTTTTATATCTTAGGCCGATGTCTTCTGTTAGTTTTTTTGCAACTTTCTGCGGAAAAAAGCTAGCTAGATACTTTCTTGCTGCTAAACTTCCACTTCCGGCTTTTGTAATAAACTTCTCGGCGAAACCAGAAAGTTCTTTAGCGCGAGCATTTGTTGTCCTGATTTTTTCCTTAAGAAAAAGTGAGCCAGCCAAAGACACTAAAAGCGCTTTTCTTTGATCCTTCTTTCGCGAAAATTTTCTTCCTTTTTTTCTCTTCTTCATAGCTGGGTTTAGACCAGATTTTATTTGTTTAAAATCTTATTTTAGCTCCAAGCCAAATTTCTTTATTTTTCTTTTGATTTCTTTTATACCTTTTTCTCCCATACCTTCGAGCTTCAAAAGACTTTCTTCGCTCTTCTTGGTAATCCCACTAACTGTTTTTATGTTATTGCTCAGTAAAGCATTCGATGTTCTTGTTGAAAACTTAAGGTCTTCGACTTTGGTCTTTCCAATATCTTCTGTCTCTGCAATTTTTTCTAATTTCTTTGGTTTTTCTATTCTCCCTGCCCATTCTTTAATGACTGCGAAGTGATTAATCAAAATTTCTGCCGACTGCGAAAGCGCTTCTTCTGGTATAATTGTTCCGTCTGTCTCGATCTCCAAAAATAACCTATCAAAATCAGTCCTTTCTCCTACCCTCATATTCTCTACTCGATAACTCACCTTTTTCATCGGAGTAAAAATAGCATCAAGCGCTATTTCACCAATACCAAGCTTCTCCTTCGTCCTAGACTCTCTAAGTGAATACCCTATACCTCTTTCAATTTGAATCTCCATATCTAATTCTGCCGATTTTGATGTTAAAGTTGCTACGTGAGCACTCTTATTAACTATTTCCACCTGCGAAGGAAACTTAAAATCAGTTGCGCTTATCTTTTTTACTCCTTTAACTTTCAGGTGTGCTTTTTGTGGTTCGTCGGAAAAAATTTTAAATCTCAACTGTTTTAAATTGAGCATTATAGTTAACACGTCTTCTGCGACACCGGAGATGGTGGAAAATTCATGTTGCACTCCCTTAATCTTGAATTGTGTTATGGCGGCTCCGGGCAATGAAGAAAATAATACTCTTCTTAGAGAGTTTCCGATTGTTACGCCGTAGCCAGGATAAATTGCTTCTATCTGGAAAACGACTTTATTATCTTTTTTCTCAACTATTTTTGGCTGTAATGGCAAAGATATCATAGATTTTTTAAATTATTAATTAAGATTTTTGTCGTAGATAAGATTTTACTCGCCTACAACAAATAGAATTGTTATTTAGAATAAAGCTCGAATATTAATGATATTTCTGCTGGTGGAGATGCCTCATCTAAAGAGACTTGTCCAATAACTTCTCCTTTTAATTCGTCTACGTCAAGCCTTAACCAAGATGGTGGCTGGTATTTTTTAAGCACAAGCAAAATATTTTTGAAAACGCTCTTGGATTTTGATTTATTATCAATCTCTATAATGTCTCCTTTTCTAACCTCGAATGAAGCGACATTGACTGATCTGCCATTTACTTTAAAGTGCCTATGAGAAATTAATTGCCTCGCCTGCCTTCTGGAAGTAGCGAACCCGAGACGGAAAATAACATTATCCAAACGATTTTCCAACTTTCTGACGAAAAGGGTCGCAGCGTCTTCTTTTCTCTGCTTTAATGATAATATTTCTTTAGCATATCTCTTAAATGGCCTTTCTTTAAGATTATACCAAGTCCTTAACTTTTGTTTTTCTCTTAATTCTTTGCCATACTCTGACAAAGATCGCACTCTTCTTTTGCCTTTTTGGCCGGGTGGATAAGGCCTTTTGACCACGGGACATTTAGCAGACAAACAAAGCTTCATTCCTAATCTTCTACACATTTTATGTTTAGAATTCATCATATCTTTCTTTTAAACCCTTCTTACTTTAGGAGGCCTACATCCATTATGGGGAATGGGAGTAACATCTTTCACGGAAGATATGTCTAAACCTCTCGCGGCAAGAGATCTTACCGCGGACTCGCGACCAGATCCGATACCCTTAACAAAAACATTAACCTTATCAATGCCTAATTTTTTAGCTGCCTGAGAAATAGCCTCAGCGACTTTTGAGGCTGCGAATGGTGTAGCCTTTTTTGCCCCCTTAAAACCAAGACGCCCGGAACTGGTCCAAGACAAAACACCGCCAGAAACATCTGTAAGTGTTAAAATGGTATTGTTATAAGAAGAAAAAATATAAATCCGCCCCTCTTTGCTTCTTAATGGAGATTTTACTTTTACCTCCTTCTTGAGCGCTGATTCTAATTTGTCTTTCTCTTTAAGCAACTCTTCTTCGCTTTGAGATATGATACGTTTCTTACCCATAGATTAGGTAGGTGTTG
>CAZFEY010000006.1:24752-31106 GCA_964518135.1 uncultured Candidatus Saccharibacteria bacterium | reverse complement strand
TCCCTCTAATAATTTTCTGCCAATGCTCTTACCGGTAGCGGGATTAATAGTTGGTGTAGTTTCAAAGTCTTGAGCCGCTCCAAAGCCCAATTTGTCCACTATCTCGCCATTAGGATTTTTAAGAACCAAGGAATTGTTTTCCGTTAGGGTTAAGTCCGTAACAATATCCGCTTCGCTTTTTTCGGCTATCCAGAAATAACCATTGGGTTCAATGGTCTTGTTTGCAAAATCAGTTTTTGTCACAAATGAGTTGAAGCTGTCTCCTGTCTCGGTTTTCCGTTGAATATACCAATCTGTTAAAATAACTTCTGTAGTATTAGGATTATAAATCTCGATAAATCTATCGTCAGCTGGATCAATCTGAATTTCAGATATTAAAATTTTTGGATAAACAATAGGAGGCGGAGGGGGTGGTGCGCCATTATTTCCCCCTCCGCTACCATAAACAATATTAATATAGCCACTGCTGTTTTCCTGGTTAGGAGTTCCTCCAACGGGCTGGCTTGTCTGCCAATTAAAATCTCCCTTCCTTTCCATCGTTCTTTTGGATGTTTTATCTCCGGCCGGCCAATCAGGATTAGCCCCAACATAATCTTGCAAAATACAATCTTGATTGAAAAGATATAAGCCTTCGCTTGTGTCTGAAAGAACTCCTGTGTATATCTCGTTAGCGATCGTGCCCGGAATCGTATCTTCACCAGTTCTTTCTAACAAGAAAAATTTTCCGGGCAGAACTTGACCCACCTCAAAAAATATTTCAATTTGGTTCTCTTTGTCTATAACCTGCCAACCTTTTAAATCTATACTGTTTTGCGAGATATTCTTAAGTTCGATCCATTCATTGCTCGCGGAAGTTGTTGTGCCCATCCAGGCAATCTCATTTAACACTACGAAGCTTTTAAGCGGAGAATCTCCCGTGGCAATATCGCATCTTTTTGGAGGCGCAACATCTTTATTGGCTTCTTTCTCAATGGAAATATCTTCACCTGCGACTTCTGCTTCGTTTACTTCTCCTTCTCTGTTTTCGGACAACAAAGAGTCAACCGACGATAATTCTTCTAGTTTTTCCTCTAAATAAATTATCTTTTCAGATAAAGAATTGTTTTGTTCTTGTAATTGTTCTAAATAATCATAAATTTCCTCTTTCATATCATCTCTTTTCTGCTCTACGGGCATAGGGACAACGGACGCTTGAAAAGGATTGATATAAGAAAAAAAGCCTTTAGAATAAGGACTAAAAGCCAAAAAAGAAATAATTGCAATAAAGCTAAAACCAACCAATAAAACAATGTAAACACGTTTATTTCCAGTCAAATAAGTCTTGAGCATATATTAATTAGGATTAGAGTTATAATCCAATAAATTCTCTGATCTTATTTATCGGAAAAACACTGACCTTACCTGCCTTATCTACCATACTCAATCCTATTACTTTACCTTCTATGTCGAAGGCGGGACTACCGATAATATTTTTATCGTCAGTTATATTTGTTTGGATGGAAACGTTTTGAATAGATTTTACAATGCCGTCATTCACTATATCTATGGGATTTCCTTTCTCATCGAAAGATATCCCAATTAGAATTGCTTTGCTCCCCAGCCTTATCTTTTCTACATCTGCAAACCCTACGGTTGGCAAATCAACTTTCTCCATTTTTAACAAGACTAAATTAGTCCCTGCATCTCTTTTGAGTACTTGGAATGAGCGTTGTCCACCCTCCCAAAATAATTTTACCTGATTACCTTGAGGAATAAGAGTAGAGAAAGTTACCAACAAACCATCGGATGAAACAATTAAGGCGGATCCTCCTGACGAAACGCCAGATTTTATACCAACAACCGCCCTACGAACTTTATCTATCACATCCTGCGTCGCGGTATTTTCCTGAATGATAATCTCTTTTTGCTCGTTTATATAGATAGGATTCGTATCGGTGCGGTAATTCTGTAACAGATTCCTTTTGACTAAATAAGGTAGTAAAACCTGATCGGCGAAAACACCACCGATCATCCCAAAAACAAGAACGAGAACTATATTTAATATATTTTTAGACACTTTTTATTTTTGAGTCGGCGAAAAAACATTTATCTGGCGAGTACTCTTTCTCGCTTCTTTGATAGTTTAATTGCGTGATTTGATGGCATGAACACAATATTTTCACCATCCCTATCAAGCAAGATTGATTCCCCTTCCCTGATTTCGCCTGCCACTATCTTTAATGACAAAGGATTGAGGATTAACTTTTGAATAACTCTTTTTAAGGGTCTCGCGCCGAGATTTTGATCAAAGCCTTTCTCGGTAAGAAATTCCTTGCAAGAATCAGTAATTCTTACATTAATATTTTTAAGTTTTAATCTTTCTTCAACTTTCTGTAGTTCTAATTCTACTATTCTCCCGATTTCTTTTGGCCCAAGATAGTTAAATATAACTATTTCATCTATACGATTCAAAAACTCTGGACGAAAACTATCCTTTAAAGCAGTCATGATTTTATCTCGTAATGATTCTCTCTGGGACTTTTTAACACTATCTTCCCCTCCCACAATAAATCCTAGAGAAGCTTCTTTGGCTATTATTTCCGAACCCGCATTGGATGTCATGATAAAAATAGCATTTTTAAAAGATGCTGTACGCCCCTTAGCGTCGGTCAATCTTCCGTCTTCCAAAATTTGAAGGAGAATATTGAATACTTCCGGATGTGCTTTTTCTATCTCGTCAAGCAAAATCACGGAATAAGGCCTTCTTCTGATCTTTTCTGTCAGTTGACCACCCTCGTCATAACCAACATATCCCGGAGGACTACCTATCATCCTTGAAACAGCGTGTTTCTCCATATATTCTGACATATCCAACCTAACTAAGGCATTTTCATCATTAAACAAGAATTCAGCTAAAGCTCTGGCAGTTTCTGTTTTCCCAACGCCGGTCGGACCCAGAAACATAAACGATCCAAGTGGCCTGTTTTCTTCAGAAATACCAGCCCTGGCCCTTCTAATGGCGTTTGCAATGGCTGATATCGCCTCCGATTGACCAATAACTCTTCTGGCGATAATTTCTTCCATCTTGCCTAACTTTCTTGCTTCTTCTTCTATAAGCCTAGTAACCGGAATACCCGTCCACTTGGATACAACCTGTGCAACATGACCCTCTGTTACAACTTCTCTTAGTATTGATTTATTTTTTTGCAATGAAACCAGTTTCTTTTCCGCCTTCTTCAGTTCTTTTAAAGAATCTGGAATCTGTCCGTACTTTAACTCTGCAACCCTAGGCAAGTTGGCAACTGTTTGTTCTTTTTCTAGCTCAAAGCGATTTTTCTCCAGATCTTTTTTTATGTTTTTAATTTTTAATATCAATTCTCTTTCAAAACGCCACTTTGACTCTATTCCCTTTGCCTTTTCTCTTAAATCAGCAAGCTGTCTTGAAATTGCTTTTTTCCTGGCGCTGTTTTTTTCGTTTTTGATAGCTTCTTGTTCTATCTCGAATTTTTGAATTTCTTTTTTTAATTCCTCTAACTCTGTTGGCTCTGACTCGATTTCCAACCTTAATGCGCTCATTGCCTCATCCATCAAATCAACTGCCTTGTCTGGCAAAAATCTGTCTGTAATATATCTTGCCGCCAGTTGCGCGCAATCAACTAAGGCGCTGTCAGTTATCTGAACGCCATGATGTAATTCGTATTTTTCTTTAATGCCTCTTAAAATAGCGATGGTGTCGTCTATGGACGGTTCTTGAATATAGATTGGCTGAAATCTCCTTTCAAGAGCAGGATCTCTTTCTATGTACTTCTGGTACTCTTTAAGCGTAGTAGCTCCAATAGCCCTTAACTCTCCCCTAGATAAAGCGGGTTTTAAAAGATTAGAAGCATCGATTGCGCCTTCGGCTGCTCCAGCACCCACCAGGGTATGGAGCTCATCTATAAATAATATGTATTTGCCGGCTGCCCGATGAACCTCTCTCAACAAAGCTTTTATTCTGTCTTCAAACTCTCCCCGGTACTTAGTCCCCGCCACTATAGAACCCAGATCTAAAGAAATTAATTCTTTATCTTTCAAGGATTCTGGTATATCTCTCCTAACTATTCTTTGGGCCAAACCCTCTACAACAGCCGTTTTACCAACACCAGCCTCTCCTATTAAAACAGGGTTGTTTTTGGTTCTTCTGGATAAAACTTGCATTAATCTTCGAATCTCATTATCCCTACCAATAACCGGGTCTAATTTTCCTTGGCGCGCCAAAGATGTTAAATTTCTGGCATATTTTTCAACTACTTGATATTTTGATTCGGGTTCTGGATCAGTAATTCTCTGACCACCTCTTATCTGGGCCAATGCTTTTAATACGGTTTCGTAATCAAGCTTGCCAAATTCTAAGGTCGCAGAACCACCACCTTCTGCCTGCAGAAAAGTGGCCTTATCCAAGACTTCTTTGGCTTTAGTTTCGGTTGATAATAGAGCTAAAAACAAATGCTCCACCGATATAAACTCATCTCCCATATTTACAGATTCCACCCTTGCCTTGTCTAATACTTTTGCCATGTCTTGCGTTAAATAAAATTGACCTAGCGTTTTGGGAGTAGCAATAATTGGAATTTTGTCTAAAGCTCCTGAAATCTTTTTTTTAAGCCCATCTATATCAACGCCGATCTTTTGCGCCAAAGTTAAAACAGCGCTTTCATCCTGGGAAAGCAACGAATATAAAAGATGCAGTGCGTCAATCTGCTGCTGGCCTTTTTCTTGGGCAATGTTTTGGGCCTTAAAAATAGCTTCTTGTGCTTTGTGTGTAAAATTAGCTCCATTCATAAATAATTAAGAGGGGTGGATTTACTTAACTATCTAATTTTATCATAAGGATTTCCTAGAATCAACATTTTACATTTCCACAATTACTAAAGATTTTTTAGTTATTTGATTTCTTAAGGTTTCTGCAGTAGAATTAATTAGTATTTTCATTTCTGGTTAATCTTCAAAAAGGAGGTGATTCTATTGCCAGTAATCACCAATGAGCGGATTGATAGAATCTGCGACCTGTACAAACAGTGGTTTCTCGCTGAAGAGGAAGACGCTGATTCAATTGCCGATGAGATTGATTATCTCATTGCCGGTGTTGGTTTTATAGAGAAATTACAAATCTCTCAAGCGCTGGAAAAGCGCGGCCTTCCTAACCTTCGGATCATACAAGGTCACTCTCTCACCGTAGATAGAAGTGCTCGAAAAGCACTGAAAGAATCCTACGATAAGAAATACCTTACAGATGAAGGAGAGGAAATTCCGCCGGCACCACGCCCGATTACGATCGTGCCAGATAAGAAGCAACCGAGAAAGAGGAAGCAGAAAGAGGCAATCAACACCCACCATTCTTGAGGGAGGAGAACGGGCATGTTCTTTGATCAGAAAAATCAAAGCCGGGACTAATTTTCATCATTCATAAAGTCCCGGCTTAAACTTTTTAAGAATAATTCTCAACTATTTTACAGCAAAAAAGTGTCTCAAAATGAGCGCCTGCCAAACTTTGAAAAACATCCTATTCGCTTCTTTCGCCCAAAGTAGCTTCAATAATTTTTTCTTCTCCATTTCTTAAAATTTTGAGCTCCACTTCATCTCCTGGATTATAATCCAGTATTATTTTAGCTAATGAGTTGTCAGTGGTAATTTTCTTGCCGCCAAATTCCAATATTATATCTCCCTCTTTAATACCAGCTTTCTCTGCAGCCGAACCTGACATAATGGCTGGACTACCAGAAGACGGCGACAAAACCCAGACACCGTAATTAACTTCTAGATTGTTATCTTTTTGTGTCTTATCGTTAACTAAAACATAATTTACGCCAAGAAAAGGATAAACAATTTTTCCAAAAGACTGAACTTGTTCGATCGCTTTTTTAACCTTGTTGATTGGGATAGCAAAACCAATATTATCAGCACCCAAAGCCATGGCGGTATTAATACCAACAACTTCTCCTCCTAAATTCAGCAAGGGGCCGCCGGAATTCCCTCTGTTTATGGCAGCGTCTGTTTGAATAATGTCTTCCAGGATCTCTTCTTCTTCTCCGCCAGAAGCCGTAACCGTCCTACCTAATCCCGAAACTACGCCCGTTGAAACGGTGTTTTTAAACTCTCCCAGGGCGTTTCCAATAGCAATCACCGTCTGCCCTATTTGAAGCTTAGAAGAATCTCCAAGTTTAATAGTGGGGAATTGTTTCTGATCAGCTTCTATTTTCAATACTGCCAGATCCTGTACCGGATCCTTAGCTAAAACTTTAGCGGAATATTTCTCACCATCATTGGTAAGAACTGTATATTCAGCCTCTGTATCTACAACGACGTGTTTGTTAGTAACCACTGTGCCGTCTGTGG
>CAZFEY010000006.1:21052-24742 GCA_964518135.1 uncultured Candidatus Saccharibacteria bacterium | reverse complement strand
GAAATTATAAACCCCGTTCCGCCGCCAATCTCCTGTTTTTCTGTCCCTTTCTGGCGATACTGGGGAATTTGAAATGGACTTGGGCCAAAAAAATTCTCGAATGGGTCTACAAAATATTCTTCAAGAATAGGTAAATCCTTAGAGATAATGATCGAAACGACTGCTGGTGAGGAACTTTTTACTGCCGTTATAACCTTCTCTTCTTGTAAAGTCTGCGGCAAATAATCTTGATCGGTCTGATTATTGGACAATCCAATGCCTCTAGGATAATCACCAAAATAATCGTTAAAATAATAGCTGGCAGTAAAGCCTCCGACAAAACCGAACAACACGGTTGATACAATAATTAGAATTATCATCCAAAAAGTTTTAAAGCAAGCTGTTTTATTTGTGTTTTCTTTATTTAGTGTTATTGAGTCCATGTTCTAATAATTATTAATTTTAATAATGTTACTCAGGGAATCTCGTATGAAGATCGTAATTGAAAATGTTAGACTTGATAGGTCCCAAAAAAACTAGATGAAGCTCTAATAAGAAAAGTTGGAAAAGACTCCTTATTATTCCGTCTCTTTTATATCTTCTCTGGGAATAATAAATCTTAGCGATTTTCAAGATACCAAACTTACCATAACGAGAAGCTTTTCTAGAATAAACATTATCTTCCCCAACTTTAATATTTTCCTCGAAACCGTCTAGCTTTTTAGAAAGATCTAATTTTACCAATATCGCTCCTGCGGAATGAGACAAGAAAGTTTCCATAATGATTACCGGTAGATTGTAAAAAAGATTATATAACAATTTAAACAAAA
This sequence comes from uncultured Candidatus Saccharibacteria bacterium, assembly GCA_964518135.1. Lineage (GTDB taxonomy): Bacteria > Patescibacteriota > Minisyncoccia > Minisyncoccales > 2-12-FULL-40-12 > 2-12-FULL-40-12. The sequence goes on along the minus strand of CAZFEY010000006.1, from coordinate 23,933 downwards.
CATTATCACCGCACGGCTGAAGCAAAAACCCAGCTATGTCCAAATGTCTTTTTTCGAATTCTTCAATAAGTTCTTTTAAAGAATTGTCTGGAAGAATTACATCGGCATCGATAAATAAAATTAATTCTCCTCTGGCAATTTTTGCCCCCTCGTTTCTTCCTTTTGCAGGTAATCCCCCTTTCACAATTTTACACCCATATTCTTCAGCAATTTCTATTGTCTTATCCTTTGATCCCGCATCAGCAATAATAATTTCGTATTGGAAAGATAAATTTTGTCTTTTGATTGAGTCTAGCAATAAAGGAAGATATTTCTCCTCTTCCAAGGTAGGTATTATCATGCTTAAAAAAATAGAAGATTTCATTGGTCATTATCGAGATAGCCTATGAAAAGATTTATATTTCTCTTTTGCCTTGCTGTTAAGAAGGCATTGTAACAATTTTTATCCATTTCTTGAAGATACCCTCCGCCATAGATTTTTTCCCTTTTTTTATACATAAAATCAGCCATTTTCTTGGCCGCTAACCAACCACCGATATCGTAGCAATACAATATTTTTTCCAGAACAACTTCGTCTTTTATGGTTTTTGGTAAAATTTCAATGGGCTTCTCTGCGTCAGCTTCTAGTTTCATAGAAAGCTTATCGTCAACGATAGACTTGAGATATTTTTTGGGAGATTTTGTTATCTGCGAAACATGCCATAATTCGTGCAAAACAAGTGTCAATAACGCTGGCCTAGATAAAAAACTGCCGGCCCTATTAAAAAACGCCATTATTTCAAAACCCTGTTTTTTGGTAGCCCCTACGATATTGGTGCTACTCCACGTTTCATCATCAAATGGTAAGATTTTTTTATGTGGCACAAAATCAGAAACAACCAAGTAGACTTTCCAGCCCCTTGGTTTTCTTGATTCGCCTACTATCCTTGTAATATTCTTTTCAAACTCTTTCTGATTCTTTGCCCAAAAACTCTTTCTGTTGCCCTTAAGCAATTCGCGGTATTTTTTTACTTCTTGAATATATTTTTCCATTTTCTTGATTGGCTGGTTAGCCAATAATAGGCCCCACCCGCTCTGTGCGGCGAGGTCACTAGCGGGTTAAAAGTTAGATGCTTGTTTTGACCATTGGCAGAATTTACAATCTTCGTTATGCGGCGACGGCGAATCTTTCCTTAAAGCAGAAATAGCGTCTTTAAATAACTTTGGTACGTCTGAAATATTAGTATCAATTTCGTGCAGCTCTTTTCTGAAAGGCAACCTATCCCCAAAGCCATCTTCTTTGTTCACTATATAAAAAGCAAGGTATCCTTTTCCGTTGGTCGTAAAGCCATTTTTCTCCAAAAGAAAACTATATACATCCATCTGCAGTTGAAAACGGTCGTACACCGTGGGGACGCTACTGCCAGTTGACTTATAATCCAATGGCGCTAATTTTCCGTCTGAAAATTCCAGAACATCATCAACTGCCCCGAATAAAGTAGCATCTAATTTTTCGTCATAATAACGGACTCCCGCCAAGTTAGATCTCCACTTGTTTAATAATGCCTGATTCGCAAAAAGATTAGCTGGAATATTATTCTCTTGAATTAACGGATGGGGCTGCTTATTCGCCCTATAACTATCGAATTCCTTCTTTAGAAGAGTATCTACCGTAGTATTAAGAGCATAAGGATAAGGAGGTGGCCTCCTAATCCCCCACTTCTTCTCCAACCAAAAACACCTCTTGCATTCCAAGAACAAATTTAGAGAACTTGGAGAAAGCGCTATTGGTCTTGGTTTATAATTAGTCATAATTAGCCGTTTTAATTAGTTACGATCACTCTTTTTGGCGATGAAATAAGGTATATGTATTATCGCCTCGGTTATAGGTTAAAGTCCAATCCCTATCTTGATCATCTTCAAATTCAGCGTTCCCTCTCAAACGAGCGGCATCAAATAGCGTCTTAGCTTCGTTTGGCTGTAAATCATACCTAAGATACTTTACTGCGCTGACAAGCACCTCTTCGTCAAAAACGACCCGAAAGCCGTGTATTAATTCTTTGCGCGTGGCCATACCCCGTTAGAAACCAGAGGAGAAAAAGAATTTTAATCTGTTTTTAAGGTATCTTCTACCCATACCAGATTTTAGATACTTTTCCCTCGCCCTGGCATCATTTCTATTTAAATTTATCTCACAATATATTAACTTCCAAGGTGCCTCGTATTTTGTGGATTTATTCTTTTTTGAATTATGTTTTAAAATTCTTTTTCTTACATCTCTGGTCGAGCCAATGTACCATTTCCTAGTTTTCTTACTTAACAATAAATATACATACCACATACTAGTTTCTAACGGGGCATATGTCCGCATAATATCACTTTTTCTCCTAAAACAAAACCGAGCGCTCGATTTGAGCGCTCGGTTTGTCTGTCTTTACCAGCTTCTTCTTTCTTGTCCTCTGTTGCCTCCAAAGGGGCGCTTGAATCCGCCGCCTCCTGTTCTTGGCTCCATAGGCCTTGCTTCGTTCACAGTCACAGTTCTTCCGTCAAGCTCTTTGCCATTGAACATATCTATAGCCTTTTGAGCTTCCTCTTCGGTAGACATCTCAACAAATCCGAAACCCTTGGATCTGCCAGACATTTTATCAGTGATAATAGTCGCAGATTCTACGGTTCCGGCTTGGGCAAAAGCATCTTTCAAAACATTATCGGTAGTGTTGTAAGACAACCCTCCGACGTATAATTTCTTCTCCATTTTGCTTACGTTATAAAACTTATTAAGAAGTAAGTCGACTTAACTTTATTCTTCCTTTGTGACCTACATCTTAATTTAGCGAGGCAAAAAGAGAAAAAGTTGCTTACTAAAACAGAGTATAGCCCAACACAAAGAAATGTCAACCCC